>CAZALQ010000160.1:0-4155 GCA_964485605.1 uncultured Oscillospiraceae bacterium | reverse complement strand
GCGTACCCATATGATGCACTTCATGACAGTTGCTACTATAGCCATGATGGCTATGAGGACGCCGACTGCCAGGTAAGCGATGGCCAGGCTTTCTGTTGTGCCGAGCTCTTCCATGATCAATTTGATCACATCACCTAATGAACTTATCTTATCCATTATTTTCTCCTTTAAAACATATACTTTGGAGAGGTCTTTACCTCATTTTTTCTGTTTTTGATTATAGAGAAAAAGCATCTCCATTTCAAATAATAATTTGAACATAAGTCCACACTTTTCTTCCTTTTTCGCTTCAGTATTATGGAGTACTGCCCTAAAAATATCTAGAATTATACTTTTATCATACTATCCTTGCTTCTGCTTCTGCATTATGGTATTATTACGGTAGAAAGGTGGTATTAATATGACTATAGAAGAAATGAGACAAAGGCGCAGGGAGATGGGATACACCTATGAGATGCTTTCAGAGGAATCAGGGGTCCCTGTGACGACTATTCAAAAGATTTTCAGCGGCACTACTGTATCACCAAGAAGAGATACGATACTGGCCCTGGAGAACGTACTTAAGCAAAAAGTAGTTTACACCCTAAGCGATGACAGCACACCACTTCAGGTCCAGGAAAGTGTCTTTAGCTATGGAAAAAAACAGGGTGAGATCACAACTGATGATCTTGAAGACCTTCCGGAGGACTTCAGATATGAGCTCATCAACGGAGTGCTCTACAATCTGGCAGTGCCCATCCTCGATCATCAGACTATTGTAGAGGAGATCTACCTTCAATTCAGAGATCATATAAAAAAGAATAAAGGGAAATGTATAGTAAGAGAACTTCCTACAGCGATCCACTATGACAAAAACAACGAACTGATACCGGACATGCTGGTCCTTTGCAACAAAAGCAAGATCGATATGAAAACGAAAAAGTATCTTTTAGACAGCCCGGATCTGGTAATGGAGGTCCTGTCTCCATCAACAAGGCACAAGGACCTGACTGTCAAACTTGCTAAATATGCTGAAAAAGGCGTCAGAGAATGCTGGTTCGTAGATCCTAAAAAAGAAAGGGTCATAGTCTACTTTTTCGAGGACCCTGAAGAGAATTTGATCAACATCTACAACTTTGATGATCAAATACCTGTGAACATTTTTGATGGCAAACTTCTCATTGATATGAAGGCCGTCAAACAGGCAGTCGAAGACTTCTATAACTGATGTATCTTTTTGTCATGAGTGCTTTAAAAGGCAAGGCTCAAACGCCTTGCCTTTTGTGTCTTAAAGAATTGACTTTTCACTTTAAACGTACTCTCTTCCTGTGCATATGCGCCAAAGGGCGTAGTATCTGATTCCTATATTTTCAACATGTGGGTTCACATGGACCTCGACCACCTGATCTTTCCAGGTAAAGAAGAGCCTTGTATCTCTAAAGAGAGAGAGCTTTTGAATGTCTGACCAGTAGTAAACGGATCTTTCTTTTCCTTCTTCCTTTGGGCCATTCTGGATGATAGCATTTGGTATTTCCAGCCTATCGCCATAGACCATGATGCCGTCATCAACGCATATGGGCTCATCTACGCAGGCCTTAAGACCTTCTGCATTGTCCCTAAGATAAGCTTTTTGCCAGCGGGACCATTCGAGAACGCTGATCTTTTCTTCATCGCTAAAGGTATGGACAGGGATCTTTGCTTCATCTTCTCCATTCTTTTCCGGATGCAGATAACCTTCAACATCATAAGTCCAGCTTGCCGTGCATTCACAAAAGAATCTGTCCTTATCGGATGACAGTTCTCCTACCTTGCCGCATACTGGGCATACATACAGTGATGCCTCGAGCCCCTTTGCAAGAGCACTGCATCTATATTTCCAATGCCTTGTTTCCTGCTCCTTATATGCATCTACATAAAGATCCTTTCTTATGACTTCGAGGATCTCGTCAACTGTCATGTTATTAAGTTCTTCTCTTGAGTACTCGTTTACGACCTCGCCGTAAATAGGTCCTCTTCTCTTGACCATGGCCCACCTTGGGAACTTAAGACACCCGCCTATCTTCCTTAAGGTGATGAGGCTTCCTTCGCTCTCCTTTACAAGTTCTGCAGTGCGCCTTGAAATGAAGCCTGTCTCCCCGTCCCAGGTAACATTTCCTTCCGGGTACATGGCAACGGGTATGCCTGCAGCAAGTGAGGCTTTGACATTCTCGATTACATCATCTGCCGGGGCTCCCTTTTTTCTTGGAATGGGGTTTGCAAACCATTTTACGAAACATCCCGGAAACCCTCTCATAATATTTGACGACGCAACGAAGCGTACAAAGTGCCTCAGAAGTATAACATCAAAGACAGGGTCAAGGTTCATGGTATGATTGCCAAGGACCATGAAGGTCTTATCCTTTGGCTTATAGTGCTTGCATCTAAAGTTCATCACAAGGCATATGAGCCAGCCGAAAAGTATCCTTATGATGCCTATTGCTATTCTGTTAAAGTTATATCCCTTGCGGATATCCTTATTTGTATCCATATATATTTAGGAAAACCGGCGCTGCCGGCTTTTGCCTTTCTGTTATTTTACCTTCTTCTTAAAGATGCTTTTTCTGAAAATGATCACCTGAAGAAGGGAGAAATATGCCATACACACTCCTATCATCATGAGAGCTGTAGATGCGCTTGCTGCGTTGTTCGTAATGGAAGTTGCAAGAAGCAGTACGGGAAGTCCCATGATAATTGCCGGGAAATTCTGATAGACAAGGTTTTCCGATGCAGGAGTTTTAAGCTCCGGATCTGCTGCTCTTAAAAGCATCATACCCGTACTTGCGGTTCCTGTCAGCATTCCAAAGAAGGCAAAGAACTGCTCGTAGGTATATTCAGGGAAGACTCTCTTGCATACGAATCTTACGTATACGAAGGTTGCAACTGCACCAACAAGTCCAAGGATGAGGATGGTGACGATATAGTTGGTGATAAGGTCTATCTGAATTGCGCAGATACCTGCCACTATCATAAGGTCAAAGGCAAATCCTGAAATCCTGTTAAGAAGGTATACGTTAAGGTAGTCCTTTTTAAGCCATCCTATCTTTTTAAGTCCGTTTATTACAGCCTTAAGTACTACTGCTGAAAGTACGCCAAAGAGGAAGTTAAAGCCGTAAACCGTACCTATCATGCCTCCTACGACTTTTCCCAGGGCAAACATGATACCGTAAGCCATGGCATAAGCCATGAGGATAAAGGCTATCTGTACGGAGAGCTTATCTACGCTCTCGCTGTTTGGAACTTCATTTTCTCCCATGACCTCTGACATCTTTATATCAAAGCTGTCATCCATGGAGCCGAGTCTGCCCTTTTTCCTAAGGTGGTTAAAATATGCAACGCCGAATATGCTTGCAACCAAGAATCCGAGGGCTGCAAGGGAAAGTCCCATGTTTGCATAAGTGCCTCCGCCTAAGGCTGCATCAAAGTTTTTCCCTATATTAAGCGCTTGTCCTGTCCCCTGGCCGTAACCAAAGGCGAGGAGTATACCGCTTCCCGGAGCGATCCCCATGATCCTGTTTGCTATAAAGGTAATGCTCATTCCGAAGAAGCCCTGAATAAGGTAACCTGATACTGTCAATGCTCCTGAGCTTATGACTTCACCTGAACGCTTCTTTGTGACTTTACTTTCTGAGGGTCTTAAGGTCATGGCTACAAAGCCTATTCCAAGGCAGTGGTAGGTCAAGACTTCCAAAATGGAATTGCCTCTTCCCGCCTGAGAAAACACAGGCAGGTTAAATAAATATGATCCCTTCGTATAGAAACAAATTGTTGATATGACAAGGATGATGATACCGCCCATTACGGAGTTCGGTATCAGCTGTTTTTTAAAAAACGGCACCTTTGTCTTTATGATATTTGCAAGGATGAGGCTTGCAAAGAGGACTCCCACCAAGAGCACGGGGCCCCAAATGCCTGGATCATAAAAATTTACGCTTTCATATGTACTCATCTTTTTTTCCTTTCATCTTTGGGAAGTACTCTATCTTTCAGTAAAAATACTGCAGATAGATATAAAAAGACAGCCTGCAGGTTTTAAAGCATCTGCAGACTGTTATCTTTATCCTATTTCTTAGGGACGAGCTTCTCCTGTCCGCCCATGTATGGACGAAGTGCAAGGGGGATATTTACGCTTCCGTCTTC
>CAZALQ010000159.1:0-4201 GCA_964485605.1 uncultured Oscillospiraceae bacterium | reverse complement strand
AGAACAGCGGATTCGAGGATGACGCGGGCGTGCAGCGCACGCTGCGGACGATCAGCGAAAACGAGGACTGGCTGACAGAGCATCTCACTGGCGAGGAGAAAAAGCGTTTCCTGGATTTCGCCGATGCCTGGTCGGCCTACAACGGCGACGCCACCCTGGACGGCTTCATCACCGGCTTCCGGTTGGGTGCGAGGTTCGTGCTGGATACCTTTCTGCATGACGAAACGGACAAATAGATATTGCCTCCTTAGAATATATGGCAACAATCCAGCCTTGCGTTGATTCATGAGGCTGGATTGTTGCTTAAAACTTGAAAATCAAGCGGGCAGATGGAATGTATCTTAATTTTTTATAAGAATATATGAATGCTGTCGGAAAATGCATAAAAGCATTTAAAGAAATAGGTTGATTTTTTGAATTCTATTGGTTATAATAGAAAAGCAATTAAAGATGTACAGCAAAACGCAAAGGAGGGGCTTCTGTGGCCTACAAAGAGTTAAAGAAACTCTATTATGGAGATCAAGAATTATATCGGGAAACCTACATGCAGAGGTTTTCTTCGGATAACACTGTACGCCTGGGATTTGACATTGCCGGATATCAAGCTTTTTTCGTGCAGTGTGACGACGTGATCCATCTGACCTATCAGATTTTGAAGCTGGACAAGGATATCTATAAGCTGCGTGTGAAGCTCCCCAAAGTCGCCTTGGAGCAGTATTCAAAAAGATGCCTCATTGATGAGATCGTTATAACAAATAATATTGAAGGCGTATATAGCAGTCGGAAAGAAATCGGCGCCGCGTTAAGTATTTTGGAAGAGCAGTCAATAAGAAAGGGAAAGAAACCTGCCTTTCTCGGTCTTGTGAACAAGTATAAGAAATTATTGAGTCACGATGAAGTTCCGCTGCAGACATGCCAGGACATCCGGATTATCTACGATGAAATCGTTCTGGAAGAGGTTGTCAGCGAAAACAAGCATCATGCTCCGGATGGACAGATCTTTCGAAAAGACATGACGGAAGTCTATGCCGCAACCGGGAAGTCCGTTCACAAGGGTAAGTATCCCGAAGCGGAGATCATCACCTATATGGAAAAGGCGCTGAGCTTTCTGAATGATGAAGAAATTCTTCCTGCATACAGGGTATGTCTTTTCCATTATATGATCGAGTATATCCATCCGTTTTATGATGGAAATGGCCGCTTGGGGCGGTTTATTCTAAGCTACTGCATTTCCAAAAACTTTGAACGGCTGCTTGCCTATCGCATTTCGGAAACGATCAAAGAAAACATCAAACAATACTATGACGCATTTAAGACATGCAACGATCCCAAGAATCTTGCCGACCTCACGCCTTTCCTTATCATGATGCTTGAAATGATCAAGTCGGCAATGGAGGATTTAAAGCAATCGTTGTTTGAAAAGCTTTTCAGCTGGACGCGCTATCGCTCGGTCATTCCAAAGCTTAACCGGAATCAGAATGAAGAATTCGCCCAACTATATGACATCCTCATCCAGGCATCGTTGTTCAGCGAGCAAGGGATATCTACACAAGAGTTGCTGTCGTTCTTTGATACGAATTATACAACGCTTGGGAAGCGACTTGCTGTCATTCGGGATCAAGGACTTCTGATTACAGAAAAGCACGAAAACAAGAAGTACTACTCTCTTAAGCTAAAGGAATTGGATGATATGATTCTGGAGTCATGATCAGCACAATGGGAAATGATTATTTCTGCAGTTGCTTTTCAAGGACGTTATTTCAACACCAACATGTGATAGAAAGGTACGCCGGCCATTTTCATTCGATTTTTATTAATTGAGTGCGGCGTTGCCAATCCTCCTGTTGCCAGCTCTTGATCAGATTGTCAAAGCACTCAGCGGGCAATTATCTACCTCCATCGTAATCCCAATAACAGCATAATATGCCTTTCACGCAACAACAGGCCGGATGCTTTTCCGGCCTGTTGTTATTCCTTTTATCAAACAATTGCCAACTGGTTTTTCTAGCCAATTCATACATTCGGCAGGATATTATGTGTAATTGTCTTGCCAAAGAATGATTGCCGTCCGATTTTAAACAGGTTTTCTAAAATATTTGGGGCGATTCCCTCATTCAAAAGCACTTGTGCAAAGACTGATTTCATGCTGTTTTTAGTGAGCAGTTGAACATGACGATAGAAGCCCCATAGAGACACATGTGAGAACTCATATCCACTTTCGGCAAAAGTAACATACGGGAATTTCGCAGGGATCCAAGCTTCTGTAATATCACAGAAATTCACAGAGCGGACAGATCGAGTCAGACGAGGATAATGAATGTATTCTGAATAGATTCCAACTGTCTGAGCGTAGCACTCCAAAAGTTGGGACATTTCATCGTATGTAAGCCCAAATACAGCCCGGGTCAAAGCTTCATTTTCCTTGTGCCCCATATAAACAGCATAATATGTGTCTGCACTTGGGAGTCTCACATATGCGTCTATCTGCTTATACATAGTGTTCTCGAGCCACTCATCTACATATCTTTCCAACGTGATACGGCCATCAGAGATGCGCTTGAAACCCGAAATTTGCTTTTGGGCTGCCAGATCTGTGGAGTGTTTTCCGTTCATATAATACGGCCAGGTATTCAAGTGCTCTGGAAAGAGCTTATCATCTCGCAGCATAATTCCAGCAAAACAGAATATCTCATCTGTTTCGGAGACAAAAAACACTTCGTTTCCTTTGCTGCGAATTACAAATTCTTTCCCCTTCTTGGCTTCTCCGGGTATACTGTCAAATAAAGCTCCCATAAAAAAGCCCTCCGTTTACAATTAATCTTGTCTGGGTCGTGCTTTGACCGATGTCGATCCACATAGAATTGTTTGACCCGATCGTAAGTGCTAATATGAATGCCTATTTTGATAAACTGCTGCGAAGTATACGGACAGAATAAACGGTTTCTCCGTCAGTAAAACGGCTTCCAAAGCCAGTGGTCGTTGTCATCTGCCACCCAAATTGCTTTTTCAGGTCGCTGGCAATGACCTTGATATTGTTTAGAGTCAATTTACACCCGCAATCGAACGAGATATTTACAGAAGCATAAGGTGATTTGCCATCGTCATAATCACTCAAAGAATAGTTGACGATATGTTGATGTTGCGTATCGCGTTCGATACCAAAGGCATCTGACAGTGCGTCTATGTCGTCAACAACAAACAGATCGCTCTTATTTTTTCCGGGCCAAACCGCATAAAGAGTGGTGCGTTCGGCTTTAACCCGAAAGCAAGCTTCCGCAATTGATTCTTTGCTGCAGGAGACCTGCTGGACATTTCCGTTTGCCGAGACCTCAAAATAACAGATAGTTTTTGCGGCATATGGAAAGAAAGCCTCTTTCTTCGTGCTTCGCATACGTGTTCTCCCTTCTGTAAATCAAAGCGGTAACCCAAAACATTGCTATTGTATTTGAAGAAACGGACCGTATCAGTTCATATAAAACTGTTCTTCTGTCCAGTGATCGAAGTGATATATATTAGCCTTGGATAGATACTTGTTGGAGTATAGGAGCGTAACGATATCCATGTCATCAAACAAATCGAACGCCCATTCATCCCAACCCTCTTCCGGTACATAATCCCCATCCTCCAGAAGCATGCGGGATTCTTCAATGACCAAATAAAGAACGAGCTCCTCTATAACACTATGGGCGACGAGGTCTGTCTCATATCTGACACATTCTTTCATTTTATGCAAGGCACATCGCAGCGCGTACAGAAACTCATAATCATATCGGGGAAGAAATTGCGGGGGAAGATCGTCCGCGATAAAGGATATGCCAAGCTGCCCAACATGGCTTCCCTTGGGCATATGAGACAGCTCTTCGAGATCTTCATTTATATGATCCTCAAGGATCTCGCTCCCGATAACAAAGGAAGCTGCCGCCGTTGTACCGAATCTTTCCTCCAACATCTTTGACCAGTACTTGTTTGCTCTATATTGATTGATGTCAAGAGAACTGTCACCTTGTTCTTCCAATGAGGGTAGGGCTCTCCAGTTCAAGGCCTTGCATATGCCTTTGGCTTTATCTTGGCGAATAGATTCTCCCGCCTCATAACGGCACCATGTTTTTATCCCGACGCCTGCCCTGTCTGCCGCCTCTTCAATAGTCAAGTTCAATTCGATTCGTCTTTCTTTTATTGTTTTCCCCAAATCATGACTGCC
>CAZALQ010000158.1:3680-4204 GCA_964485605.1 uncultured Oscillospiraceae bacterium | reverse complement strand
ACTTTTCTTTGATCCTCCTAAAATACTATTTTGTACTTTTTCTTCTGTGGACTTCGCTGCTTATAGCGGCAACATATTTACTGAGAAGCTCTGTTCCTGCAAAAGAAAGACCGATGCCAATTAAGCAAAGTATTTTTTTCCAAGATGCTGTGACACCTTTAAAAAACACAGTGGCAACCACCACAATTACTATTCCCGAAAGGACCATCATTATACCGGTTTGAAAACCTCGGTCTTCACGAAGTAGTTTCATAAATACATTTTCATTTTTCATTTTCATTCTCCATTTTATTGATCAGTTATCCACTCCTGAGAATACTAGCCTGACACTTTTAAAGTGTCAGGCTCGAGGAGAAATTATCACTATGAATGCTAATTATTTGCTAAAGTATTTACTAGCATTGATAGCATAATCTTTTTAAAAGTAGGATCATCCATGGGCATCTTTAACTCAGATGCAAGTTTATCAAATCCTTCCGGATAATCTTTATAGATATTCTTTCCCATTTTGTTCTCCTTATTTT
>CAZALQ010000158.1:0-3637 GCA_964485605.1 uncultured Oscillospiraceae bacterium | reverse complement strand
AGATATAAATTTATTCTCACCAAAAATGAATCCCGGTGTCAACTCATCTATCAGTTTTTTAGACCAATCAAGACACTCCTGCACAGTTGCGTCATTAAGCATAGTAGTTTCCATTCCGCCAATAAGACAGATATTCGGGAGGGATTTTCTACACTCAAATATATCATCCTGTTCAAGAAGCATAGCGAGAGTGCCTTGTGGATAATCTCTAAAGTAATCGTGGAGATGTTTTGCAGCACCTTCAACTGTGATTCTGTATTGTTTTTTCTTTGAAATGATTGTTGTTATTAGCTTATTTAAAGGTTCATAATAATATCTCTCAAATGTTTTGGGACTAAGAACCGTGTGTGCAAGCATAATACTTGAAATATCATAACAAGTTTCAGGATCTGTGCCTTCATCAAGGCCTGCAATTTTATCAATTAATTTATGAATACCATTTGCATCTATAATATCAACGGCTTCTTTAAGTTCATCTGGATGTCTTCTTATGTCGAGAGAAAGTCCTTTAATTCCCCTAATTGCTGTAAACATTGTTTCAATGGCAAATGCAGGGAAACCGGTCTGACTGGAGTTAGCAAAAGGAATACCATACTCGTCCCTCATCATATTCAGGACACCTGCAGAAAAATTATTGAACGCAAATTGTTCATCCATAGTTCTTTGAAAATCTTCAAGACCTTTATCATCCCAATCCGGGAATCGTGCAGGAAGAGTCTTTGTCCAAAGATATTTTGTGGGATCCTTGGCATATTCCACAAGGTCTTCCGAAGGACAAAGCTGATACGGTTCTACACCTACAACACAAGATTCATCGTCATAGTAGTAGTACCCTTTTTCACCGAATGAATCCATAACTCTGAATGGATTTCTTGCGCCATTATCCATAAGAAGATCAAACGGATATATATCACAAAACCTTCTTACAATTCTGGTCATTAAATCATAATCATTAAATGCTTCACTATACTTGTAACCGGAGTCAATAATCTTCCATGTTACAGCACAATTAAAGTGTGGAGTTCTATCCGGAACTCTGAATGCTATAGCATCTCTAAATAGTTTTGATCTGTATAAAACCTGTTCATGTGGTGTCATTTTCTTTCTCCTAAAATGACTCCCGGCTTATAAAGCCGGGAATCAATTGGCTACTTTTAGTATTTTACTATTTATTCGGCCTTTTCTGCAGCTTTTGCAGCACGTCTCTTAGCTAATTCTGCACGTACCGGCTCCATATGTTTATCAGTTAGGTTATATCCAACTGCAAAGAGAACAGTACCGATTGCAAGAGGAATACCAGGAATAAATGTTACAAGGTTGAGCATAGCATCAAGCATTGGCTGTGTAACAGCTTCAGCTGCATTAAATCCAACTTTTGCAAGAGTACCGCCAACAATACCACCGCAAAGTACGGAAGCAAGTGTCCAGGACAGTCCGCCCATTGACATAAAGAACGGAGTGAGGTTATATCCTGTCTTATACTCATAATCATCGCCTATGTCTACATAAAATGCACCTATAATAGAAGCATTAAGTCCGGAGAAGAATCTACCGATTCCTACGAAGGTTGTAATTCCCCATGCCTGACCTACACCAACATAATGAGCGACAATCAAAGCTACACCAAATCCGCCATAAGCAAGAATATTTGTCATCTTTCTTCCGAACAGTTTTACTGAAAGTGGGCAGCACCAACTTCCAATGAGCATTGACATATTAGCTGTGAAGAGGAACAATGTCAGCTTGTCTGGTTCACCAACATAATATGTGAGATAGTATGTAATAGCGCCTGCATAAAGCAATGATGCAGATGCCTTGCATGCATCTCCGAGGAACAGTACCAGTGGAGCTGGATTCTTGAGATATGAATTGATATATACACTGACAGGAATGCTATCCTTCTTCTCAACAGGAGCAGAAGCTTTATCAGCTTCTAATTTTGCTTTCTCCTTCTCGCCGGCTTCTGCGACTTTATAGAAGTCGTAATCTTTAATGCAAACCTGAGCTGTAAGGTTGTATCCAATTACAGCTACGATAGAGTAAATAATGTATACCCACAGATATCCTTTGCCTTGATCACCTTGACCAATAGCAGCTACAAGCTTTACGGTTATAAGAGAATAGATAACCTGACCAAGTGTAGCAACAACACTTCTCTTAGAAGATAACCTTACTCTCTGTTGGTTATCTTGAGTTATGTATGGAAGTGCTGCGAGCGCAGCTGTATCTACAAATGTAGAAAGGAAACTTGCAACTACAAATATTCCTACATAGTAGATAAACTGTACAGTCTGGCTTGCCTGAATATTTACAAAGCACAGACACATAAGTAATCTAGAGAGAGGTTCAAACCACTTGAGGTAGACTCCATACTTTCCAGCTTTCCACTCAGCCTTGCCCATAATAACGCCCTTAATAGGTGCATAGAACACTCCGGCGAATCTGGACACGGTTGTAACAATTGCCATGAATCCAGGTGCCATCATTACAACGTTGGTAAGGAAGTAGAAGTAAAACGTGTTCATAACACTGTTACACATTGTAAAACCAAGTGTACCAGTACCGTAAAGCCATTCTTTCCATGTAGGGAATGGCTTCTTAGCAGTTTCTCGTTGAATTTCTGCCATGATAATAACTCCTTCTTTTACAATTTCGATTATTTGTTTGATGGTGTCAATCAAACAAAACAATAATAATGACGCGTCACCAACACCAATCTCATTATAATGACGCGTCACTACATTGTCAACAAGTAAATAGAATGAGCTGAATCGTTTTAGATCCAGCTCATTTTAAACATATGTTGATATTTGCTTAAAAATATTTAATCTCGATATCATACATCGAATTATATTTCACAGTTATCCTTTGCTTTTGTTTTTTTGCATAGGCTACTATCTCTGTTCTCACTTCCTTCGGAACATCTAAAAGTTTCATATACAAATCCGAGTAAATTTCCCCCAAAAAATTTGAAGATCCCTCATTAGCATATACATCTCTATATTTTTTTGCATTTGTGCTGAAAGCATTTACAAATATTTTTGCATAGGTTAGTATATGTGCTTTGTCATAGTGTTCCTTCATCTCTTTGTTAATTATGCTCATGCTATTGTTAACATATTCGGTGAGTACAGGTGCAACTACTCCCGCATTCATGCATTCATTATAAAAGGCCGATGGGCTTTCATTTTTTGATAAAATATCGGTAATGCACATTAATAACACTGACATATATTGAAGGTTAGATTTAAGCAAATCTCCTTCTTCAAAAGGCTTTGTTGCAATTAATTTATAGTGGAGTTTCTTAAAACTATCCCTAATAATCTCCGATGCAAGCGATTCCTTGTCATCAAAATAATACTTTAATCTGCTACGGGATATACCGGCTATTTCACATAGGCCTCTTCCTGAAACCTGATTATATCCATATTTAAAAAACTGTTCTTCTGCAACTGATTTTAATTTTTCTTTTGTGTTCATAACTTAATCCTTTTTATTAGTATATCACGACTTATATTGAATTAACAAGATTTTACACTTGACAATCATAGTGACGTGTCACTATAATTGTCAAGTAATAAACTTATGGAGCATTCCTGTAACATAGAAAGCGCCAATTGAATAAAAAGAAACCTCA
>CAZALQ010000157.1:323-4215 GCA_964485605.1 uncultured Oscillospiraceae bacterium | reverse complement strand
CATGCAAATATCTTCTAAAGCTATGGGATGGAAACTACGTTGAAGCGGTATTTATGAAATACGAATACGGCAACAGCCTTTGTGTATCAACTCAGGTCGGATGTAATATGGGATGCGTTTTTTGTGCGTCGGGCATCGGCGGTAAAATACGAAATCTTGAAGCTTGGGAAATACTTGATGAATACCTCATATGCAGGAGAGATTCGGGAGAAGATATCAACCACATTGTTTTAATGGGCATGGGTGAACCCTTTGATAATTATGACAATGTATCTGAGTTTTTGAAGCTTATACATGATCCTGAAGGAGTAGGCCTCAGCTACCGAAATATAACGGTATCGACAAGCGGCATTATAAAGAAAATAGGCGTATTTGCGAAAGACTTTCCTCAGGTCAACCTGGCCATTTCCCTTCATGCTGCCACCCAGGAAGAAAGGGAGAAACTCATGCCTGTAGCAAGGGGCAATAAGCTTCCGGATTTGATCAATGCCTGTAAAGAGTATGTAAGCCTGACAAACCGCAGGATAACCTTTGAATATGCCTTGATAGCAGGGCAGAATGACGGCATTGAAGATATAAACAATTTAAAGAAGCTCCTTTCAGGGATGCTATGCCATGTAAACCTTATCCCCTTAAATCCTGTAATTGAAAACGGCATGAAAGGAACCGCAAGAGACGCAGCTATCAGCTTCGCACAAAGGCTTGAAGCAAAGGGTATTCCTGCAACTGTAAGAAGATCCCTTGGTCAGGATATAGACGCTGCCTGCGGACAACTTCGGAAAAAACACACTTGAGAATAAGGGCATCAATAGATATAATAGATACAGAAGATATTTCACATCGAAAAGGCGGTGATTCCAATGGTTAGATTATTAATCGGGCATAAGGGAAGCGGCAAAACAAAGAAGATGGTTGCACTTGCCAATGAGAGCCTGGACAAAGTTAATGGAAGCGTAGTATTTATCAACAAGAATTCAAGGCTGACTACTGATCTTAAATACAGCA
Source organism: uncultured Oscillospiraceae bacterium (assembly GCA_964485605.1). Taxonomy (GTDB): domain Bacteria; phylum Bacillota; class Clostridia; order Peptostreptococcales; family Anaerovoracaceae; genus RUG13409. The sequence goes on along the minus strand of CAZALQ010000157.1, from coordinate 3,210 downwards.
TTCGTTTAATCAGCATGGACGATTATGAAGCAATAACGAATGTAGATGAGTACATCGGCTTTTTATATGGCATAATTTCACAGGATCACGATCTTGAATGCATATTCATTGACAGTATTCTGAAGCATGCCGACATAAATATTGAAAACCTTGAAGATTTCCTTGCAAGGCTTGATAAGATTTCAAAAGAGCATGAAGTTGATTTGATTGTAAGTATCTCGGCAGATAAAGAAGAACTTGGTTCTTACATAGACAATTACGACATAGTAGATCTTACAAAGTAACTGAAAATTGAACATTTAGGGTCTGAAACCATGGTTTCAGACCCTTTTTTCTTGCCTTTTACTAATATAATAGGTATAATTCATGCATGGGAGTTTCGCACTTCCAAATTTTATGTTGGAATTAATGGATTTATATAATGTACGAAAGAAACGATAAAAGCTGGCTTAAGCATATAGATTTCTTCATAGTTGATCTTATTGCTATTGTTGCGGCTTATTTATTTGCTTTTATGACCCGTTTCCCGGGTGAGGGCCTTCCATTTACGCAGGCTCTATATAGAGATTATCTTTTAGTTCTCGCAATATCTGAAGTATTCGGTTCTATTATTACAAACAATACAAGCGGCATTCTTAAGAGAGAAACACTTGCAGAGTTTGTTAAGGTAATTACCTTAGATGCTGTTCTGATCTCAGTATCTTCTCTTATTCTTTTTGGAACTCATGCAGCAATTGAATACTCAAGACTTTTGACCCTGTATACAGGCATTTATTTTGTAATTGTTGATCTCATATTAAGGCTTATTTGGAAACACATAGTTGTAAAATACAAGCTTTTTACCCGCAGAAGAATACCAAGAAGCATGATCATAGTATCAGATTTAGCTTCAGCTCAGCATCTCATAGATGATGTTAAAGGATATGAGCTAAGCTCTATCGAGATAAAAGGTCTAGTGCTCACAAACAGCGATAAAAAAGAGGTTGGAGGAATACCGGTTGTTTCATCCTTTGAGGATGCTGCAGATTATGTCTGCCGTGAATGGGTAGATGAAATCATGGTTTCCGAAAATGTAAGAGGCGAAAAATACGCACAGTTTCTCGATGCATGCACCCAGATGGGTGTGACTCTTCATGCTGTTCTGCCGATAAAAACTACCGGCAATAATGCCCAGTTTGTTGAAAAGCTTGGAAATCAGACTGTTATTACAACAGCCTTCTCCAATATTGAAAGTTGGCAGGCTTTCATTAAGAGAACCGGAGATATCTTAGGCGGTCTTATCGGATGCCTGTTTACTTTACTGATAGGCATATTTGTAGGCCCCGCCATTTATTTCGCATCTCCCGGCCCCATAATCTTTAAACAGAAAAGAATAGGAAAGAACGGAAAACCATTTTACCTTTACAAATTCAGATCCATGTATCTCGATGCAGAAGAGAGAAAAAAGGAACTGATGAAGGACAATGTCGTATCTGACGGTATGATGTTTAAAATGGATTTTGATCCGAGAATCATCGGAAATAAAATACTCCCCGATGGGACTAAGAAGACAGGAATAGGAGACTTTATTCGCAAAACAAGTCTTGATGAGTTCCCGCAGTTCTGGAACGTTCTTAAGGGTGATATGTCCCTGGTTGGCACAAGACCGCCGACAGAGGATGAATGGGCAAAGTATAAATATCACCACAAATCAAGAATGGCCACAAAACCAGGTATCACAGGTGTATGGCAGACATCGGGAAGAAACGAAGTAACCGATTTTGAAGAAGTTATCCAAATGGATACTGAATATATAACTAATTTCAGCATAGCTCTTGATATCAAGCTCTTATTTAAGACAATTTGGGTTGTGCTTGCCAGGAAAGGAGTCAAATAAATTATGACTATTATTGTTACCGGGGGTGCCGGATTTATCGGATCCAATTTCATCTTTTACCTCTTAGAAAATCACCCCGATTACAAAATTGTATGTTTAGATAAACTTACTTATGCGGGTAATCTTTCTACTCTTAAGTCAGTCCTTGACCGTATCTCTTTTGAAAAGGTTGACATATGTGACAGAAAAGAAGTAGAGAGGGTTTTTGAAGAATATCATCCGGATGTTGTAGTTAACTTTGCTGCAGAAAGCCACGTTGACAGAAGCATAGAAACTCCCGAGGTATTCCTTCAGACAAATATTATCGGCACATCCGTCCTTATGGATGCATGCAGAAAATACGGTATAGAAAGATTCCATCAGGTTGGAACCGATGAGGTTTACGGAGATCTCCCTCTGGACAGACCTGATCTTTTCTTTACCGAATTAACACCTCTTCATGCAAGCAGCCCTTACTCTTCATCAAAGGCATCAGCAGATTTGGTTGTAATGGCTTACGGAAGAACATACGGACTCCCTATTACGATCAGCCGCTGCAGCAATAACTACGGACCTTATCAGTTCCCGGAAAAACTCATCCCTTTGATGATCGCCAATGCTCTTGCAGATAAGCCTCTTCCTGTATATGGTGAGGGTCTTAATGTCAGAGATTGGCTCTATGTAGAAGATCACTGCAAAGCTATCGATTTAATTCTCCAAAAGGGAAGAGTCGGAGAGGTATACAACATCGGCGGACACAATGAGATGAGAAATATTGATATTGTCAAACTCATTTGCGAAGCCCTTGGAAAACCTGAAAGCCTGATTACCCACGTAAGAGACAGACAGGGTCATGATATGCGTTATGCTATCGATCCGACAAAAATTCATAATGAATTGGGATGGCTTCCGGAAACTATGTTTAAAGACGGCATAAAGAAAACCATCGATTGGTACCTTAATAACAAGGAATGGTGGGAAGAAATCGTAAGCGGTGAATACAAAAACTATTACGAAAAAATGTACTCCGGA
>CAZALQ010000157.1:0-313 GCA_964485605.1 uncultured Oscillospiraceae bacterium | reverse complement strand
TAGGAGTTAGTTTTGGCAGAAAAGAAAGAAAAGAAAAAAAAGAAATATAAATTCAAGCTTTGGAGGCTTTTGCTGACGCTGCTTTTGCTTGCTATCATTGCATTTGGCATTAGGGTCGGCATTGATGCTAAAAAGATGTACGATGATGCAAAATTTGCAAAGTCAGAACTAAGCGGCCTCTTAAGCGACATAAAGTCTGAATCCTATGAACAGGCCCAAACAAAGGTAGAGAATGTTCATACTGTAATAAAGAATGTGAGGACTATACTTGAGGGTCCCATATGGAAACATTGTGATAAGCTTCCGAAATACG
>CAZALQ010000156.1:0-4221 GCA_964485605.1 uncultured Oscillospiraceae bacterium | reverse complement strand
TGCGGGAGACACCGGCGCCTGTGGAGGTCAGCGGACCGGATACCTGTTTTGAAGGATTCCGCCTGACTGAAACGCCTTCAGAGGGCACCCCCGGGGACGGAAAACGAACCCAGGAGGTTCCGGCAGGGTTTACGGCCGGATGCCAGATCCGGACCAGGAAGCCCGGCGACAGGATTCGACCGTTCGGAAGCAAGGGGAGCCGGAAACTGCAGGATTATCTGACAGACCGGAAGATCCCGGAGCCGTTCCGGGACCGGATCCCGCTACTATGCAAGGGTGATGAAGTCCTGATGGTGTGCGGAGTCGGGGCCGGGGATATTCCCGGATGGAATATCGCCGCAAAGCCTGTCAGGCTGACGTGGCACGGAGAAATGCCCTGGATGAAGTAATTTCGGGGGCTTTCCGATCGCCCCCGAGCGCTTCGGGGAACAAAGCTATTGTGAAAGGATAAGTATTAGAGATTCGATATGGAACAGAACGCTAAGATCTATCAGGGCCTCGAGAGAATCCTGGTCACGAAGGAAGAAATCGCCGGTAAAGTCAGGGAACTCGGCGAAACGATTACCCGTGATTACGCTGGAAAGAAGCCGGTACTTGTCTGCATCCTGAAAGGCGCCGCGATCTTCTTTTCAGATCTTATCCGGGAGATCGACCTGCCCCTGACGACAGACTTCATGGCGATCTCCAGTTACGGCAACGCTACAAAAACAAGCGGCGTTGTGCGGGTGCTGAAGGACCTGGACAATGATATCCTCGGCAAGGACGTTATCATCGTGGAGGATATCGTCGACACAGGTGTAACGCTCAGCTACCTGCGGAGCATGCTGCTTCACCGCGGAGCGGCTTCCATCCGGATCGCCGCGCTGTTGGACAAGACGGCGCGCCGCAAGGTCAAGGACCTGGTTGTTGACTATGTGTGTTTTGACATTCCGGACGCGTTTGTGGTCGGGTACGGGCACGACTATGCCCAGGTCTACAGGAATCTGCCGGATATCGGGGTTCTTTCTCCGGCAATTTACGAGAAAGATGAATGAATCGGTAACTGAAGGAGGAATCTTTTTTGAATAGAAAACCATCCAGGGGAATCACCGGTTATATTATTCTGCTGGCAACGCTGCTGCTGGTTGCTATCCTGCTGAACGGCGGGCTGAACCAGACGGTGAACCGGCGAATCGAATATCCCAGACTGCTGGAAATGATCAAGGACGGCAAGGTCGGCCGGGTTGCCATCCGGAACAATTCCCTTGTCGGCGTCACCAAAACCACGGTCGTAGCGCAGGAGGATTTTCCGGAACGCGGTTACGACTTTGAAACGACCATCGGAGAGGATTTCCTCGACACGGTCCGCCAGATCGAAGCCAACGCAAAGGGAGTATCTATCGACCAGATTACGGTAGACAAACTGCCTTTTACGATCGAATACCGTGCCCCTGTCGTGATTCCCTGGTGGTATGATTTCCTGCCATACCTGATCATGCTCGGTATCATGGCGGTAATCTGGTTCGTGATGATCCGCTCCCAGGCGGGCGGAGGCGGAAAGGTCATGTCCTTCGGAAAAAGCCGTGCGCGCATGCAGGATCCGAGCCGCATCAAGGTCACTTTTGCTGATGTTGCGGGCGCGGACGAAGAGAAGGAAGAGCTTCAGGAAATGGTTGACTTCCTGAAGAATCCAAAGATGTATACGGAACTGGGCGCCAGGATTCCGAAGGGCGTACTGCTCGTCGGACCTCCCGGAACCGGAAAAACCCTGCTGGCCAAAGCCGTTGCCGGAGAAGCAGGTGTACCGTTCTTCTCCATCAGCGGCAGCGACTTCGTTGAGATGTTTGTCGGCGTCGGCGCCAGCCGCGTCAGGGATCTGTTTGAACAGGCCAAGAAGGTTGCTCCGGCGATCGTTTTCATCGATGAGATTGACGCAGTGGGCCGCCATCGCGGCGCCGGACTTGGCGGCGGGCATGATGAGCGCGAACAGACGCTGAACCAGCTGCTGGTCGAGATGGACGGATTCGCCGTGAATGAAGGTATCATCGTGATGGCCGCGACAAACCGCCGGGATATCCTCGATCCGGCATTGATGCGGCCCGGCCGTTTTGACCGCCAGGTGACCGTCAATTATCCGGACCAGAACGGGCGCGTTGCGATCCTGAAGGTACACAGCAAGGGAAAGACGCTGGCGGATGACGTCGACCTGAACAACATCGCCAAGCGGATGCCTTACGCGACGGGCGCGGACCTCGAAAATGTGATGAATGAAGCGGCCATCCTGGCTGCACGTATGACGTCTCGGAGGGAACGCTCTATGTCGGTGGCGAAGATGTCAGAAACTACGACCTCGATGCCCTTCGTAACGAAGTTGCGGTCGTCTTACAGAAAAACGTCCTCTTTGCCGGCACCATCAAGGAAAACCTGCGCTGGGGCAACAAAGAAGCCAGCGATGAAGAAATCATACGCGTTGCCAAGTTAGCCCAGGCCGATGAATTCATACAGCAGTTCCCGGATAAATACGACACGATGATCTCCCAGGGCGGCACCAATGTCTCCGGCGGTCAGAAACAGCGTCTCTGTATTGCCCGTGCCTTACTTAAAAAACCGAAGGTTCTCATACTGGACGATTCGACTTCGGCCGTTGACACCAAGACCGATGCCTTGATCCGCAAAGCCTTTAAGGAAGAAATTCCGGATACCACCAAGATCATCATCGCCCAGCGCGTTGCCTCGGTGGAAGATGCCGATCAGATCATTGTCCTGGAATCCGGCAAGATCGTCGAACACGGTAATCATGAAGAGCTCATGGCCCGCAATGGCATCTATGCCGAAATCTACGAAACACAAGTCAAAGGAAAGGAGGAAGACTAATGCCGCCAAGAAGAGGTTATGTTACCAACAAGAAGATCGACCCGAAGTCGCTTCTGCGCTTGCTCAAGTACGTCTTTTCCCGCTATAAAGTCCAGCTGGCCTGTGTCGGCATCTGTCTGATCGTCTCCTCCCTGGCCTCCGTCATCGCCGCCACCTTCATGCAGCGGCTGATCGATGAAGTCATACTGCCGGGCATCTCTTCCGGTATGCCGGCCGTGGCCGACAAGCTGATGACCATCATCGTCACCATGGGCACCATCTACGCCCTGGGTCTTGTTGCCAACACCATTTATAACCAGATCATGGCCTTTATCGGTCAGGGCACCATCAAGGCTTTACGTGATGACATGTTCGACAATATGGAAACCCTGCCGATCCGCTACTTTGATTCCCACGCTCATGGCGAAATCATGTCGACCTACACCAATGACGTCGATACATTAAGGATGCTGGTGGGGCAATCCATCCCGTCCTTGTTTCAGAGTGTCCTGTCCTTAATCGTCGTCATGATCACCATGGTCAACTACTCCATATGGCTGACCCTCATGGTCCTTCTGGTCATCTTCACGATGACCAGGATCACCGGTAAGTTCGGCGGCCGTTCTGCCCGCTACATGATGGAACAGCAGCAGTCCTTAGCGAAAGAAGAAGGCTTTATTGAAGAGATGATGGAAGGCATGAAAGTCGTCAAGGTCTTCACTCATGAAGAGGAAGCCAAGAAAGACTTCGATGCCTTAAACGAAAAACTCTACAACGACACCAGAAAGGCCAACGAAAACGCCAATGCCTTATTCCCGATCTTAGCCAATGTCGGCAATATCTCCTATGTCGTCCTGGCCATCGTCGGCGGTCTTCTGGTCACCGCCAAAGTGCCGAACTTAACGATTCATGGTTTCAATACCGTGACGATCGGCGTCATCGTCTCCTTCCTGGGTCTATCCCGTCAGATGTCGCAAACCGTCTCGCAGATGTCCCAGCAGGTTTCCACCATCGCGATGGCTTTGGCCGGTTCCGACCGCGTCTTCGCTTTGATCGATGAAAAGAGCGAAGAAGATGAAGGCTATGTCACTTTAGTCAGAGCCAATATCGATAAATATGGCAACATCACGGAATCCAAGGACTATACCGGCAAGTGGGCCTGGAAACACTACCACGCCCAAAGCGACCACTCCACCACCTATGTCGAATTAAAGGGCGACATCCAGATGGTCGACGTCGACTTCAACTACGTACCGGAGAAACAGGTCCTCTTCGATATTTCTCTATATGCCCATCCGGGTCAGAAGATCGCCTTTGTCGGTGCAACCGGTGCCGGCAAGACGACGATCACCAACCTGATCAACCGTTTCTACGATATCCCGGACGGCA
>CAZALQ010000155.1:0-4223 GCA_964485605.1 uncultured Oscillospiraceae bacterium | reverse complement strand
ATTGTATCAAGATTAAAAAGAGCAGAAACAAGGCTTGAGTAAAGGAAGCGTCTAAATTTTTAGGCGATAAGAATGTCGCTTATTCTTGTGCCTTTTATGTACATTCTTTCACTACTCATTTCAGTAAGATATCTTGGGATTCCTCTTGGCAATTTAGTGGGGAATCAATTTGGAACAGTTATTGGACTAAAGCTGTTTTCGATAATATTGCTGCTGTTTGTTTTTAACGGGCTGATTCTTTCGTATGTTACGAAAAAACCCGCAGATATATAAATTATGTTTTCATTCATTTGTCTTTTTGTATTTTGGATCGGCATAAGTCTTTTATGCGTAGGGGATACCGGAAATCTCAGAAAGAGAGCCAAACTGTATTTTGAAAAAACAGAAAGAAAAAAAGGGGTTTTAGAAAGGCTTAGGGCTATGCACTTTAGCCTTAAGTCAGGTTTGACAAGGGATGCTGTGATCATGGAAATCTCCGAAAGTCTTGGATACATTAAGAATATAGCTATACTGGGCCGCTCATCTGAAATAAGTGCGCAAATACTGCTTTATGAACTTTCGGATAGATCTGACAAATTAAAGCCTTTATTCGGTGAGATGGCCCGGTATCTGAGCACAAACGATAAAGAGCTTGCCGCCCGGCTTTTTGAAGAAACCCGTATCCAAAGTGTACCCTCCGGCATAGGAGAACTGCTTTCATACTGGGATGATATAGCTCCGTCTGAAGTATTGGAGACTGTAGATGCATATCAAAACATCCTTGATGAAATAAGGATAACCGAGCAGAAAAGAAGGGATGAAATAATCTCTGACATCGTTTATTTTCCTGTGGTCCTCAACTGCATGATCGTTCTTCTTAATTTCGTTTATATTTCCTTCTTTGTAGAGCAGCAGAATCTATATTTGTTCTGATAAAATAGTCATATGACCAATAATTCTTTTTTCGTGATATAATAATTAGGTTATGAATAAAGAATTAAATGTTTGTCTAATTAATGACTCTTTTCCGCCTCTTATAGACGGAGTTTCAAATGCAGTAGCAAATTACGGCCGCATTATTAACGGCGAGCTTGGAAAAGCAACTGTAGTTACACCTTATTACCCTGATGCCGATGACAGCAGGTTTGATTTTCCTGTTATTCGTTTCCCAAGCATCGATACTACATCTATTGTGGGATACCGCGCAGGAGTTCCTTTCTCAGCCGAGATAATCGGCAGCCTTACCGAAAAGAATTTCGATGTCATTCATTCTCACTGTCCTATCGCATCTTCGATGCTCGGAAGAGTTTTAAGGGATGCTATCGATAAGCCTCTCATTTTTACTTATCACACAAAATTTGATATTGATATTCAAAATTCCATAAGGAGCAAATTCCTGCAGGAGAGCGCGACAAAGGCACTGGTCGACAATGTGGCTGCAAGCGATGAAGTTTGGGCTGTTTCCTACGGAGCCGGTAAGAACCTTCAAAGCCTTGGCTATGAGGGCGATTTTATCGTTATGCATAACGGAGTTGATTTCCCCAAAGGAAAGGTTGACGAAGAACTCATCAAAAAAATAACCGGAGATTATGATCTTCCGGAAGGCGTTCCTCTGTACATTTTTGTGGGACGTATAATGTGGTATAAGGGAATAAGAATCATACTGGATGCCCTTGATATGCTTAAGAAGTCTGGTCAGGATTTCCGCATGGTCTTTATAGGCGGAGGCGGAGATAAAGAAGAAATCATGCTTTATGCAGATAGCTTAAAGCTAAATGATAAGGTGTTTTTCTCTAATCCCATCGGCGACAGAAATTCCCTAAGAGCCTGGTACTGCAGAGCAAACCTTTTCCTATTCCCGTCAAGCTTTGATACCAATGGCCTTGTTGTAAGGGAAGCGGCAGCCTGCGGACTTGCAAGCGTTCTGATAAAGGGCAGCTGCGCATCAGAAGATACGAAAGATTTTGTCAATTCATTCTGGATAGATGAAAATGCTAAATCCCTTTTCGAAATGCTTAAGAGAATAGGCTCTGACAAAGAACTTATGAGAACCGTTGGAGAGAATGCCCAAAATCAGCTTTATCTATCATGGGAAGATTCAGTAAAGACTGCCTATGAAAGATATCAGGTCGTCATAGATAATTACATGTCGGGAGGCTATGTAAAAAGAGAAAAACTCTCTGATCAGTTCTTCCAGGCGTCAGCTGATGCTATAACAAATCTTATCGAAATACAGGAAAGAAGGAATAAGGTATTTCAGCAGGCAAGGCAGAATATAAAGGATATTCAATCCACGGTCGAGGGACTTGAAAACTATATTGCTATGCCATTTGAAAAGTTTAAATATCTTAAGTCTAAGCTCGAGGAAAGCGTCAGAAGCAAATATGAGGAGAGCAGGGAAGCTATCCTGAAAGAAATAGACAGATACAAGTAATTCATCATATGGTGCTGGAAACATCTTGCAGTATGTGATACAATCTTTCTTTGGCAAATGCAGTTGCCGAAGAAAGCCGGATTAGCCGGAATTAATTAAAAGAAGAGAAGGAAGGTTGATTAAAATGATTATTTTATCACCGGAGGTATACAACAAAATAGGAAGCGGTATTGACTATGCAGCCAACGCCGTAAAAGCAACCATAGGGCCTCTTGGAAGAAATATTGCATTCGACCCTAAGATGGACGTTCCATATATCATCAATAGCGGAAGAGAGATAGTAAAGCACGTCAATTTCCAGGATAAAGCTGTTATGGTCGGCGTCGATGTAGTAAAGCAGGCTATGGAAAAAGCATTCTGGACCGGCGGAGACGGATCTGTTGCTACCGCAGTACTTGTACAGAGCATGTGGAACGAAGCTGTTCATATGGATGCAGCAGGCGCAGATTCCATGGCTTTAATGCGCGGTATAAGAAAGGCTTCAGAAGTTGCACTTGATGCTTTTAAAAAGAATGCTGACCAAGTTAGCGGTGACGATGATATTAAAGCTTTGGCAAAATGTGCAGCAGGCGGCAGGAACGACATTGCCGATATAGTATGTGAAGTCTACAATCACATCGGACCTAACGGCTATGTTACGGTTGAAGATTCACAGATGGCTGAAACACATATTTCATACTTTAAAGGTATGAGATGGGAAAAGGGATTTCTTGGTCATTTTGAAGAAGAGAGCATAGTGTTGGAAGACCCTTATGTGCTCCTTATAAACAGAATAGTTAATAAATTTGAAGATCTTGCACCTATACTTCAGGAAGTAAGAGATAAGAATAAGTCCATCATCATCATCGGAAGAGAGTTTAAGGATGATGTCATCAATGCTCTTCATTATGTAAGAGATAAGGCCGGTGTTGATGTTCTTGCTGTTAACGCTCCCGGTTATGGTGATGTAAGAAATTCGAACATGAAGTATTTCGGCATCATGTTCGGAGCCACCGTCTTTGATGAGATGATGCAGGATATTCAAACAGATATGACTTTGGCAGATTGTGGTCATGCCGGAAAAGTTGTAATGAATAAAAAGGAAATCGTCATTCAGGGAATTCCAAATCCTGATGATCCTGTTGTTGAAGCGAGAAGAAAAGAACTTTATGCAGATCTCGAGCATATCAAAGATGAGGATGAACGTTATCGTATAGAGCAGATGCTTACACCTCTTGCAGGTGATACTGCAGAAGTTAAGGTGGGCGGCGTTATGGAAATGGAGATGTTCGAACGCAAATACCTTGTCGATAACGCTATCCATAATACTTACAGTGCTATAAAAGCAGGATTTCTTCCGGGCGGCGGAAAGGCATTCATCTTGGCAGTTCCTGCGGTCAGAGAATTTGCAAATACCCTCAAGGGTGATGAGAAGCTTGGTGCTGAAATCTTGGCAAAAGCACTTACAATGCCGGCATTCCAGATTGCAGAAAATGCAGGAATAGACGGAAAGAGCACTGTAGAGAAGCTTCTTTCTACAGAGGATAAATACACAGGACTTAACGTACTTAACGAAAAATATGAAAACCTTCGCGAAGGCGGAGTCCTTGATTCACTTGCAGTAATTGAGTCAGCTCTTACAACAGCTGTTTCTAGTGTTTCGACAGCCATTTCAGTTGCTGCCTGTGTTGTTGCAAGAGATCCTGAAGAAGAGGATTACTAATATTTGATTATTAATAAGGGCGGAGAATCTCTCCGCCCGTTTTTTAACTATGGTACACGAATATATTTGGGGAACTGAAGATTGGATTTATGAAGATAAGGGAATCCT
>CAZALQ010000154.1:3995-4244 GCA_964485605.1 uncultured Oscillospiraceae bacterium | reverse complement strand
ATGAAATATCCTGCACCAAAGCAAAGTGTAAGAAGTATGGTTCCTCCCATTATGGTCTTTTTTCTGCCGAGTTTTTGAGCAAGTTTACCGATAGGAATATATGAGATGATCGCTCCGCCGGTTGCAATCGTAAGGTATAAGGAAGCTCCTCCTATACCTGTTCCCATTACGACGGCAACATATCTTGTAAACCAGGTAGTAACACCGTTGTATCCTATAAACCAAAGTGCAATAGATGCCAGAAGGAAT
>CAZALQ010000154.1:2702-3985 GCA_964485605.1 uncultured Oscillospiraceae bacterium | reverse complement strand
ACATCCTTTGGAAGAACTTCGTGTCCGGAGCTGTCTTCCTCTGCAAGGTTCCATTCAGGATGCTCTGCTTCAAGCTTTTTGTTTTCTTCGACCAGCTTGTTCTCATTAATAGTAATAAGCAAAAGGCCCACAGAAACAAGCATGATTCCTCCGACTATGAGGAACAGCGGCTGATAATTAACATGGGCAAGACCTTCAGTCTTTGACTTTGGATACATTACTTCATTTATTATGAGGTAAATTATTCCGCCTACATCACCCATTAGGTTGATTATTGCATTTGCCATGGATCTTAAAGGCTTAGGCGTTACATCAGGCATAAGTGCGACTGCAGGAGATCTGTAGGTCCCCATTGCGAGAATAACAAGTCCAAGGCAGGCTACAAAGGCAATAAGAAGGCCTTTTGCAGGTGCTGCAGCGTATTTGTTGTCGAATATGGGAAGAAGCTCAAGCAGTACAACAGCAGCCAAGGTACCGCATAAAATGAATGGCGTTCTCCTTCCAAGCTTTGTCGGCTTTATCTTATCTGAAATACTTCCGAAAATAGGAAGAAGGAAAAGAGCCACTATATTATCAAGGGACATAAGGAATCCGGAAACGGATTCGTTGAGCTTAAATGTACCTGTAAGAATCAGCGGAACTATTGCATCATACATCTGCCAAAAGGCGCAAATTGAAAGAAATGCAAATCCTACTAAGAAAGTCCTTTTGTAATTGAGTTTCATAAAAACCTCCGTTAACTATCAATACATAAGATGATTTCCGGGGAAATCATATATAGACAAATCCGGTATCTCTTCAACAGATGATACAGAACTGTAAACAAGGTTTGAAAATGCTGCATTTACGATCTCATCTGAAGGAGCAAAGCAGCAGTGAGTTTTATAAAAATCGGAATGAAAACCTGTTTTGACATTGAAGAACATGTTTCTTAAATGCATCTTACCGTCGCTGTCCGTTATGGTATATGCAGATAAATCATTTTCATCCATGGGGAATGCTCTGAATGCAGCAAAAACTGAATCCTTTGTCACATAAGGATTCTGTGCTTCTGTTATCTTCCCGTCATTGTAAATATAAACAGGGTATTGAATATCAGTCTTTTCCATGTTTACCATCAATGTGTAATAACCGGAAAGAAGTCCTCTGTTGCTGAGCAGAATACCGTTAGTATATCCCTTATCCGTCAAATCTCTTCTCATAAGCTCAAGCATATATGCATGTTTCATGAGATTGAGATCTAATGCAGGTGGACGGGTATCGGATCGAGGCACCGGACAATC
>CAZALQ010000154.1:0-2692 GCA_964485605.1 uncultured Oscillospiraceae bacterium | reverse complement strand
AGGTGCGTCTATCTCAAGTTCTTTTGCTCTTGCTGAATATTCATCTGATACCTTAAAGGATACGGTCTTATCAGCTTTATTAAAGCTGAATTCAAAATTGGAGAAATCATTAACAAGTTCTGCAATTTCCCTTATTCTTTCCTTCTCATTTTCATTATTGATGGGATCGTAACTTAAAGAATCTTCAGAATATATTATGCTTTCCCACTCTTTATACAGTGGCCCGGCAAACATATTAAAGCCATGATTTGTAAGAGTAAGCACATATGCATTGCTTAGAACATAAAAGAGTTCATCACTTACAGTGATTTTTTCTCCTTGATGCTCGTTAATATATGCAATATTTATATATCCGTCATACAAATTTTCGTTATCAAGCAGCTTATATGCCCTTTTGAGAACCGTAGAATACTCTGCTGAGACATTTTTATACAGCTGCCGCATCTCATTAGCACTATTACCTGTAATATGATAATTAAATACCATTCCTGAAGCATAATTTACAGCCTCATTGTCAGGAGCTGCCTCTACATCATAGTACCCTTCTTCATGTATACCCATGTGTGTAAGTGCATAAGAAAAAGAAACTATGGCTACTGCCAATGCAAGAATAAATCCCACGATTCTCAGGGGCACATGTTTATCACTTACTTTAATTACTTCTTCCTTATTTTTAAACATAATTAAAAAATATAATTCACAAAATAAAAGACAACCTGTCAAGTGACCGGCTGTCTTTATTTTATCATAAATCTTGCTTCCTTGTATTTTGCAATCTCGGAAGGACTTCCGTAAACGAAATGTCCGTTGCCGATATCAACTAAAGATGGCTGTTCTACAGAATAGTCGTGCATCTTTTCCGGTTCGTATACGAAAAGTGTCTTATCCTTTTCTACAAGCGGATCCGGAACAGGAATTGCAGACATAAGAGATTTTGTATATGGATGAAGCGGATATGCGAAGAGTTCTTCTGTCTCTGCTATTTCCATGATACGGCCCTTGTAAATAACTACGATCCTGTCGGAAATGTATCTTACAACGGAAAGGTCATGTGCAATAAAGAGATATGTAATTCCCTTTTCTTCCTGGAACTTTTTGAGAAGGTTCAGGATCTGTGCACGAATAGATACGTCAAGAGCGGAAATAGGTTCATCAGCTACGATGAATTCCGGTTCCATAACTATGGAACGTGCTATGCCTACTCTCTGGCGCTGACCGCCTGAGAACTCGTGAGGATATCTCGTCAGATGCTCAGGAAGAAGACCAACATCCTGAATGATCTGATTGACCTTGCGCATTCTGTCCTTTTCATCTTCGAAAAGATGGAAGTTATAAAGTCCTTCAGAAATAATATATTCGATTGTAGCTCTTTCGTTAAGGGATGCTGCAGGATCCTGGAATATCATCTGGATCTTGCGGACTACTTCTCTGTCGTCAGCCTTAGAGAGCTTTCCGGAAATTCTCTTCCCTCTGTAAGTGATCTCTCCCTTTGAAAGAGGATTTACTCTTACGATAGCTCTTCCTATGGTAGTCTTACCGGAGCCGGATTCGCCTACCAGAGATACTGTCTCTCCTTCATAAATATCAAAGCTTACATCCTGTACGGCCTTGAATACATTCTTACCGTTTTTGAATGAGATTTCGACATCCTTCAATGAAAGAAGAGGCTCTTTGTTTGTATAATCCATTTTATTCTCTCCTTTCCTCAATTATCTAAATCTACTACTGTAGCTTTCATCTTATCATGAAGATTTTGTATATTGCTTGGTTTTTCAACCTTGGGTGCTCTTGGATCAAGAAGCCATGTCTTAGCATAATGAGTATCGGATACCTTGAACATGGGCGGTTCTTTTACAAGGTCTATTGCCATTGCATATTTATTTCTTGGTGCAAATGCATCTCCGACGATCTTGTTGTAAAGTGACGGAGGAGTTCCCGGTATTGAGAACATCTCTGTTCCTCTTTCAGCAAGCTGCGGCATGGAAGAAAGAAGCGCCCATGTGTATGGATGCTTAGGATCATAGAAGATATCTTCTACAGTTCCTATTTCTACTATCTGTCCGCCGTAAAGTACTGCTACTCTTTCAGCAACATTAGCTACAACACCAAGGTCGTGAGTAATATATACTGTTGTAAATCCAAGTTCTTTCTGAAGGTCCTTGATAAGCCTTATGATCTGAGCCTGGATAGTTACGTCAAGAGCTGTCGTAGGCTCGTCGCAGATGAGGATCTTTGGCTGGCAGGAAAGAGCAATAGCGATAACTATTCTCTGTCTCATACCGCCTGAATACTGGAAGGGATAATCATCAAATCTCTTTTCAGGTTCAGGAATACCTACCTTTGCCATGATATCGAGAGTTCTTTCCTTTGCTTCCTCCCTTGAGCACTTCTGGTGCTTAAGGATAACGGTCATGATCTGCTCGCCTATGGTTATAACAGGGTTAAGAGAAGTCATAGGATCCTGGAATACAGTGGCGATCCTGCGTCCTCTGATCTGCTCCCAGTCCTCAGCATTCTTTACCTTAGCGCAGTCTGTAATAGCATATCCTTCAAGTCTGTTCTCTTCTTCATTGAAGTTTCTGAATTCAACGAGGAATGTAACATCGTCAAAGATCTCTCTTACAACATTCTGGTCATTTAAGTCCTGTCCATGTTCCATGGGCTTTCCCAGGCAAGAATGCTTGAGTGGGTT
>CAZALQ010000153.1:2054-4261 GCA_964485605.1 uncultured Oscillospiraceae bacterium | reverse complement strand
GCAAATACTACTTTGTCAGCGTCTTCAAAGGAATCCGCGAACTCATCAAGAAGCGCTATGGTTCTTGTATATGTATGAGGCTGGAAAAGACACCATACGTCCTTATGTGTGAAGTGCTGAGCTGCAGCAAGGGTTGCTTTTATCTCTGTGGGATGGTGAGCATAGTCATCGACTACGGTGCATCCGTTTTCTGTCCTGCCGATAATATCAAAGCGTCTTTGTGTACCCGTAAATGCTTCAAGTGTTTCCTCAATGGCATCAAGGCTCACGCCGAGATTAATACAGGTTGCTATGGCTGCCAGGGAGTTTGCTACATTGTGCTCACCGGGAACACCAAGCTCGATTCTTCTTTCAAATCCATTTCTTGAATAAAGGTCATAACTTGGGTGACCGTCTTCATTAAATGAAATGTTTTTTGCATAGAAGTCGCTTGTCTCATTAAATCCGAAAGTTACAACTCTGCTCTTGCAGTTTTCTGTTACAGATTTAACAAAAGGATTTGAATCGTAGGCAACGATAAATCCGCCTTCCTTTAAATTATCTGCAAATACTCCGAAGGATTTTGCGATATGATCGATATCCTTGAAATAGTCAAGATGGTCAGAATCTATATTCAGAATAATTTCAATAAGAGGTTTAAGATCAAGGAAGTTATCCATGTATTCGCAAGCTTCCGTAACAAGCTTTTCAGATGCACCGATACGGGCGTTGCTGTGGAACTCGTTTAATATGCCTCCGACAAGAACTGTCGGATCCATTCCTGCTTTCTCAAGTATGAGGGATACCATAGATGTGGTAGTTGTCTTTCCGTGAGTTCCGGATACTGCAATTGATACAGGATACTCCGTCATCATGAGGCCTAAAGCTTCTGATCTTGTTATAACGGGAATACCTGCAGCCTTTGCTGCAACTATCTCAGGATTCTCAAGGGATACTGCTGTGGAATATACAAGGAGGTCAGCTCCCTCAATATTCTTTGCATCGTGTCCAATATATACAGTGATACCCTGTTTCCTCAGGTTATCGGTAACTTCGCTTTCCTTCATATCAGAGCCTGATGCTTCAACACCTCTGCTCTTTACGATCTCAGCTATGGCGGATACACCTATTCCGCCAATCCCTATAAAATGAATATGTTTGTAATCTCTAAGTTTCATATATTAAAGACAAAAGTCCTAAAGGGCTTTTATGCCTCCTTTGCTTTATTGATTCTGGCTGCCACCTTTTCCGGTCCGAGTATCTGCTGTATGGTCCAAAGATCCGGGCTGTTTGCTCTGCCAGTAATTGCAATTCTGATTACTCCTGAAACATGTCCTACATGTCCCTTGTACATATCAGGATTCTTCTTGTAGTCCTTTGGTTTAACTGCATATCCGAGTTCAGCAGTAATGGCTCTGACCTTTTCAAACCATGCAGAATTATCATCTGCAGGATCATAACCTTCAATGTACTTTTCGAGTATAACCTTCCTGTCTTCAGAGCTTACTTCTTCGGGCCATGGAGACTCATATACAAAGCATTCATCAAAGAAATACTTTATAAACTCAAATATCTGCTCTGCATAGACAAGATCCTTACGAGGCTTTTCTCCGCCTCTGTCTATATCAAATACCTTGAGGAGCATCTCCTTATTATCTTCAAGGAGCTTTGCCTTCTCAGGCTGATATTCCCTTGCCCACTCCAGCATGAAATCATAAATTTCAGCCGCTGTCTTTCTTGCAAGGACATCCTTTGAAACATCATTTAATTTATTTATATCAAATAAAGTTCCTGAATCGGACATCTTTTCTGCGGAGAACTTAAATTCGCCGTAATCCTTATCAGGATTTGCTATTCTCCACTCTTCAAAATCAGAGCAGAGGATAGTCATAAGATATTCTCTTACAGCTTCAGGGAAATATCCCATCTCTTTGTAATATGAAAGTCCCAGTTCAGGGTCTTTTCTCTTTGAAAGCTTTCTCTTTTGTCCAGTCTTTTCGTCTATCTTCATGAGTACAGTATTGTGGACATAAACAGGATGTTCCCATCCCATTGCTTCAAAGAGCTGAACATGGATAGGCAGTGATGCCATCCACTCTTCTCCTCTTACAACATGAGTCGTTCTCATAAAGTGATCATCGACTACATGAGCAAAGTGATATGTAGGAAGATCGTTCTTCTTAAGAATAACCACATCCTGAACATTTTAAGGCATGGATATATCTCCC
>CAZALQ010000153.1:0-2040 GCA_964485605.1 uncultured Oscillospiraceae bacterium | reverse complement strand
TGTAAAGTACTTACTTTCATCTCCGGGACTTCTGAAACGAATTACATAGGGCATTCCCTTTGCAATTCTTTCTTTTATTTCTTCAAGAGATAAATCTCTGTCCTTTGCATATTTACCGTAAATACCGGGATTTATCTTGTTGGCTTCCTGTTCTTTTCTGACCTGAGCGATTTCTTCTTCAGTCATAAAACATGGATATGCCATGCCCTTTGATACAAGATACTTTACGCAGGCTTTATATATATTTTCCCTTTCGCTTTGCCAATAAGGTCCGTAGGAGCCTCTTTCCGCAGCATCAGGATCAGTTACAGAAGGATTGCTGCCTTCTGTACCGAGTTTGCATGCTCCCTCATCGAAGTTGATTCCAAAGTATGAAAGAGTATCAAGAAGTACGGGGATAGCTCCCTCAACTTCTCTCTTTTCATCTGTATCTTCAACTCTTAAATAGCAAATGCCGTTTGTCTGATGAGCCATTCTCTCATCTGCCATGGCACCGAATAAATTCCCAAGGTGAATAAAGCCTGTAGGGCTGGGAGCAAGCCTTGTTACTCTGGCTCCGTCAGGCAGATTTCTCTTTGGGTAATCTTTTTCGTAATCTTCGGGTGTTTTGTCTATATCCGGGAATAAAAGTTCGGACAGTGCTTTATAATCCATTGATAAATAACCTCATTAATCGTTTAACCGAGTAATTATAACAGACTTTATATTCTTTCGGTAGTGTGAATATATATAATTTACTATTCTTTTATGAGGCTTTCTAAAGTCTCATAAAGGGCTTCAGGCTGAACCGACTTACTGAGGTGCGCATTAAGACCTGCTTGAAGACTTCTTTGAACATCCTCATCAAAAGCATTGGCTGTAAGAGCGATGATCGGAATCTCCTTTGCATCCTTTCTTTCCATTGCTCTAATGGTTCTTGTCGCCTCGAGCCCATCCATTTCAGGCATTCTCATATCCATAAGGATAGCATCGTAATGACCTTCATCGCTGCCTGCAAACTTTTCAACGGCAATTTTACCATTTTCTGCAAGGTCAACATTCATTTCCCTGGAACCCAGAACCATAGTCATTATTTCGGCATTTATGGCCACGTCTTCAGCAAGAAGGATATTGCGTCCCTTTAGTTCAGCTTTGTTTGTCTTTCCTTTACCTGAAGAAAGCCTTTTATTCATCGCAGATTTAAATTCTTCTATGATTGCATTTGCAAATAAGGGTTTGGGAATAAAGCTGTCAACTCCGGCGCTAATTGCTTCTTCTAAAATCTCATCCCAGTTATATGCCGTAAGTATTATAATAGCCGACTCAGAGCCTATTACTTCTCGTATCTTTTTAGTGGTTTCAATACCGTCCATCTCCGGCATTTTCCAATCAACGAGTATCAAATTATATGGAGACCTTCTCGCATGACGAAGTTTGACCATCTCTATTGCTTCTTTCCCGGAAGAAGCTATTTCTGTAGAAATACCGGTCTTTTCCAGGACAAGCTTTGCATGCTCGCAGGCTATAGGATCATCGTCAATGACAAGTACAGACATATCCTTTGGACGAATATCGAAATCCTCTGTATTACTCTCCTTTGATTCGGCATCACTTAAGGTTATGGTAACAGTAAAGGTTGATCCTTTTCCTTTTTCGCTTTCAACTTGTATGTCACCATTCATCATTTCGACTATATTCTTTGTTATAGCCATGCCAAGACCTGAACTTCCGTATTTGCTGGTATTCGAGCTGTCTTCCTGAGTAAAGGTATCAAAAATATGAGGAAGGAATTCCTCACTCATGCCGATTCCAGTATCTGATATGGAGAACTCTATTGTAGTTTGACCTTGATAATGAGCTTTTCTTTCTACATCAAATGTTATCTTCCCGCCTTCGGGAGTAAATTTTACAGCATTCCCGAGTATATTGATAAGGACCTGTCTTATCTTCATATCATCACCGATATAATTATCGTCAATTTCAGAATTTATATGGCATGCATACTCGATGCCTTTCTCTTGGCATTGACCTGAAAACATTGTGTTTACAGCTTTCAGAAGT
>CAZALQ010000152.1:0-4274 GCA_964485605.1 uncultured Oscillospiraceae bacterium | reverse complement strand
AGTTTATTAAGGACATTAAGATCTCCGCATTCCGATCCGAAACAAAGATAATCAAGGCCGAGAGCTTTTACTATTTCAATACTTCCTTTAGCAAAATACTTGGCTGAGCTCAGAGAAACACATACAGGCATTTGAAGGACAATATCTGCGCCGCCTTTGATTGCAGCTTCTGCCCTTTCATATTTATCCCATAAGGCCGGCTGCCCTCTCTGAATGAAATTTCCGCTCATAATACAAACAACGGCGTCAGGGTTTAAGCCTTGACGCACGTTGTCAATTAAAAATTTATGTCCTTCATGGAATGGATTGAATTCGCAGATTATGCCTGCCGTCTTCATTACTTATTATCTTCCTGCTGCGCCTTATATATCTGCTCTTTAACTTCGTTTCTGCTTGCTTCTATATTTGCATACATTCTGTCGAAGGTTTCTTGAAGAGCATTATACATATCATTGAAATAGATGGCCTTAAGCTCATCTGTTTTTTCCTGCAGATTAAAGAGCATTCCGTCTGTATAATCAAGAATACTCATCTTCATTACAGAGCAGTTCTCCTTTGCATTTTTAATGAGCTCTTCTGCTCTTGCCTTTGCTTTAAGAGTAATTTCATCTGAAGCAATGTGCTTTTCAGCTTTTTCCTGTGCTTCATTGATTATTGAATTATATTCATTCTTGGCTTCCTCAAGGATCCTCTGTCTTTCGCTCATGATCCATTGAGCCTGCTGAATCTCATCAGGAAGTTCAAGTCTGATCTCTTTTATAATATCTGTAATCTCATTGGGGTCTACAACAACCTTTTTGGACAGAGGAACATTACCCGCAACTTCAATTATCTCATCTAATTCATCAAGTAATTCAAGAACTTTCATAAACAACCTCCCTAAGCGTTGTATTTTTTCATAAGGTCATACACCTTATCACTTACTAAATTTGAAATATCTGCACCGAGACTGAAATTTTCTCTTACGACAGTCGAACTTATAAATGAATACCTTGGATCTGTCATCATATATACAGTCTCACAAGGAACATCCGGATAGCTTGCATATATCTGTGCCAGCTGGATCTCATAATCAAAATCGTTTCTGTTTCTTAATCCCCTGAAAATGCAATCAAAACCATTTTTAAAAACATAATCTGCAAGAAGCCCTTCGAAGCTGATCACTTCTACATTCGGAATGTTTTCAACAGCTTTTTTAACCATAGCCTCTCTTTCTTCTAAAGAGAACATATATGTTTTAGAATGATTTATTACAACTCCGACTACAAGGTGATCACAAAGCTTAGAAGCTCTTTGTATCATATTTTCATGGCCGAGAGTTATGGGATCAAAACTTCCACCGAAAAAACCCTTCTTCATTCGCTTACTTCTCTTTCACCCTTTTTATAAAAGGTTAATCCAATTGAACCGTATTTTCTCGATTTAATTCTTGTAAAACCTAAATATTTTTCAGGCATAGCATCCCTGAAATTATGTTCACACACAATGATTCCGTCTTCAGAAATATTGCCTGCTTCATGGATAGCCTCTATTGCCGGCATTATATAACCGTTTGCATAAGGCGGATCAAGGAAAAATATATCTACTTTTTCTTTAACTCTTGCAATGTTTCTTAGGAAATCGCCGGAAAGAAAAACTGCCTTATCGCCTGCCTGACATATCTCGACGTTTTCGCGAACGAGTTTAAGACTGTCTCTTGAATTGTCAGAAAAGAAAACTTTAGAAGCTCCTCTTGATATGGCTTCAAGACCCATGCTTCCGCTGCCTGCAAATACGTCAAAGGCTACAAAATCAGGACTTAAATATTGATAAAGAATATCAAAGACTGCTTCCCTGACCTTGTCAGTTGTCGGACGCACATCATTACCTATGGGCGATTTAAGTTTTCTTCCCTTTAAATATCCAGCTATAATTCTCATACGGATAATTCTATCATTTATATTGTTAAATTATCAAGAAGGATATACTTCTTTTTTATTATTTCATTGAATCTTCTATTTTCATCTTTTGATAGATCCGGGTCATCTTTAAAAATGATGTCGAGTTCTTTAGCAGCTACTTCCGCAAGCTCTGCATGTTTAACGGGATCTGCTAATACAAGCTGAGGAAGTCCATGCTGTCTAAAGCCGAAGAATTCACCGGGACCTCTTATCTCCAGATCCTTTTCAGAGATCAGGAATCCGTCTTGAGTCTTACATAAAATATCCGCCCTTTCCTTTGCAAGATCAGATTCTTCACCTATACAAAGGAGACAATAGGATTCATATTTTCCTCTTCCTACCCTTCCTCTAAGCTGATGCATTTGAGCAAGGCCAAAGCGTTCTGAATTCTCGATTATCATAACAGTTGCATTTGGTACATCGATTCCGACTTCAATTACAACAGTACATATCAGAACTGATATTTCTCCTTCATAGAATCTTTCCATAATCTCATCTTTTTCATTCTGTGAAAGATCTCCGTGAAGAAGCGCGCAGCTTATATCAGGATGTTTTTTAATAAATGCATTGTATAAGCCTTCTGCGGATCTTCCGTTTATGGATTCAGAATCTTCTATAAAAGGTGCAACTATATATGCCTGCCTTCCCTTCTTAATTTCTTCAACTAAAATCTTGTAAGCGTCTTTTCTCGTATCCTCTTTGTATGATAATGTTTTGATCGGAGTCCTTCCGGGCGGAAGTTCATCTATGACAGAAACATCAAGGTCTGCAAACAGTACAACTGCAAGAGTTCTAGGTATTGGAGTTGCCGTCATGACAAGAATATCGGGATTAGCACCTTTGGCACTTAGTTTCCTTCTTTGAGAGACTCCGAATCTATGCTGTTCATCTGTGATGACCAAGCCTACATTGTTGTATTCCACAGATTCTGATATGAGGGCATGAGTTCCGACAACTATATTTGATTCTCCCGATTTGATCCTGGCAAGAACATCCCTCTTTTCCTTTGCGGTCATAGAGGCTGTAAGCAAATCAACATTAATACCCATTTTGGAAAATGAGCCTTTTAAAGTCTCATAATGCTGCCTTGCAAGAATATCTGTAGGAGCCATAAAAAGTCCTTGAAAACCGGCAAAAACAGCCTCTGCAAGGGCAGCCATGGCAACAGCAGTCTTTCCTGAACCGACATCTCCCTGAACAAGTCTGTTCATGGATTTTGTTGATCTCATATCGCTTAATATCTCTTTTAGAACTCTGTCCTGAGCATTGGTTAGTTTGTATGGAAGAGAAGAGACAAACTCTTCGGCCTTACCCGATTTAATTGATATACCTTTACTTTTATCTCCGCCTCTTGATTTTGATAAATACAAAGCTGCTTTCAAATCAAAAAGTTCTTCAAAAACAAGTCTGTATCTGCTTTCTTTATATTCTTTTTCTCCTAAAGGATAATGAATATTCTTAAGAGCATAAGCATTGCTGCATAGGTTTAGATCAGAAACCACTTTACTTGGAAGTGTTTCTTCATACTCATCCGCATGTTTGCAGGCAAGTGAAGATAACCTTCTTAAATCCTTTTGGCTTATTCCTTTTCTTAAAGGATATACAGGAACTATGTTCTCCTCTGCATTTTCATAACGGTAAAAATCAGGATGAAACAAGGTTATTCTTCCGTTTTCAACCTTTGCTTTTCCAAAGAAACAAAACTCGGTCCCTATTGGAAAGGCGTTTTGCATATATCCGGCAGAAAAGAATAGAACTTCAAATCTTCCTGTGCTGTCCTCTGCAAGCACATGCAAAGTTCTTTTCTTTCCGTAACCTCTGCCCTTATTAACAAGAATGATTTTTCCTGCAAGTAATACCTGCTGCCCGTTCTTTACATCCTTTGTCTTTTGAATATTTCTTCTGTCTTCATATGACCTGGGATAATATGAAAGAACGTCTTCAAGTCTTGTTAATCCGGCTATGGATAAAGCTTCAGCCTTTTTTGGACCGATTCCTTTTATATCTTCAATTTTGTCAAATAGAGTTAAATCTTCCTCGCTAATTTTCTTCTTCATTATTATTGTATTGATATACTATTTGTCTCTTTGCAATACCTTTTTTCATTATGAGACCTGTAAACACGACTTCAATATTGTCTATTTTTAAACTAAGATCGTTTTTTAATACATCGGATATATTTACTATCAAAGAGTCTGCCACACTGCCGAGGCTAACTCCGAATTTCGCCAACAGATAAATTCGAATAAAAACACCCTTTTCTGATTCATTTACGGTCAATTCAGATACCAGCTTCTGCGTCGGATAATAGATCAGAGTCGCGAGCTCGTTTAA
>CAZALQ010000151.1:0-4289 GCA_964485605.1 uncultured Oscillospiraceae bacterium | reverse complement strand
TAAATCCGGCGTGATCTTTATATTCTTTATATATCTTTCCGGGACCTGCTCGATCCAAACGCTCTTCCATATGCCTGAAAAGGGTGTATACCACATGCCGCCCGGCTTATTTGTCTGCTTTCCGTAGGGATAATAGGTATCTAAACTGTCTTCGCATTCTACAGAAAGCTCGTTTACACCTTCTAAGACATAGTCTGTAATATCGAATTCAAAGGGGAGGTACCCGCCTTCATGGGTCCCTATCAAGATTCCGTTTAAAGATACGGAAGCAACCTGATCGACAGCTCCAAAATGAAGTATGGCTCTGTCGTTTTCTTTAAAGAAATCAAAATATTTATAGTATGAAAGGTGAGTGCTGTTTTTATCTCCTTCAAATCCTGACAAAGGAGCCTGAGGAGGATAGGGCACATTTATTTGAGATCCGTTTAAAATCCATTCGCCGTCAAGGCTTTGGAAGGAATCTCTTTTCATTTGCGGTCTTGGATA
Organism: uncultured Oscillospiraceae bacterium; assembly: GCA_964485605.1. Classification (GTDB taxonomy): domain Bacteria; phylum Bacillota; class Clostridia; order Peptostreptococcales; family Anaerovoracaceae; genus RUG13409. The sequence continues at coordinate 3,803 of CAZALQ010000151.1, read as the reverse complement.
CTGGTTCATTTTTTATACCTCTTTTTTTCTACAAAAAGTATACCATATTGTGATAAAATGAGGGCTATGAAAAAGTTATCTATTTATACTCTTGGATGTAAAGTTAATCAGTATGAAAGTCAGGCTGTAGCGGAGAGTTTCAAACGCTGCGGATATTCCATTGCAAAGGAAGGTGAAATTGCAGATGTATACATCATAAACAGTTGCAGCGTAACCTCCATGGCTGACAGAAAATCAAGGCAGTTTGTAAGAAAGGCAAGAAAGGATAATCCTCAGGCTGTTGTTATCCTCATGGGATGCTATCCGCAGACCAATCCCCTTGCTGCCGATAAAATTGAAGAGGTCGATATAATCCTCGGAACAAATGATAAGGCAAGGGCTGTGGAGCTTGCTGAAGAGTTTGCAAAGGAAAGAAAAAGAAGAAATCTCATTGAGGAAAGCGAAGATTACGGCCTTCTTCTAAAAAGGGAAGGAAGCTACGGAATGCCCGCCTGCCCCATAACAGATAATACATATAAAGAACTCGGAGAGGTAACGGGAATTGAAAGCCGCACAAGGGCCCTCATAAAGATCCAGGACGGCTGCGACAGGTTTTGCTCCTACTGTGTCATTCCCTATGCACGGGGCCCGGTAAGATCAAGACCTCTTGAAAATGTAGTAAATGAGGCGAAATTGCTCATTTCAAAGGGATATAAGGAAATAGTTCTGACAGGCATCAATACGGCTCTCTACGGGACTGAAAAGGGCTTTAAAAACAGCCTTGAAGATCTGGTATGCGCATTAAACGAAATACCGGGAGACTTCCGCATAAGGCTTAACAGCATGGAGCCCACAGTTGTGGATGCAAACTATATTACATCTCTTCTTAAGTATGAAAAGCTTGCCCATCACGTCCATCTTTCCGCTCAGTCCGGAAGCGATAAAGTCTTAAAGCTTATGAACAGGCATTACAGCGCTGAGGACTATCTCGGCATGGTAAAAGCCTTTAAGGATTTTGATCCATGCTACGGCGTTACAACGGATATAATAGTCGGATTCCCGGGAGAAACAGAAGAAGATTTTAAAGAAACTTTAGACCTTGTAAGAAATGTCGGCTTTATACACGTTCACGGTTTTCCGTATTCGGTAAGGCTCTATACTCCTGCAGCTGAAATGGAGCAGATAGATCCGTCAGTAAAAAAGGAGAGGAACCGCATCCTTTCGAAGGTCGCAGAAGAGGAAAGTCTAAAATTTATGGAATCTCTAAAAGGAACTGTTCAACGTGTCCTTATAGAAGAAAAGGAAAAGGGCTATTGGAAAGGCCATGCGAGTAACTTTGCCATGGTGTATACAAAGGATGAGTGCAAAGAAAACGAATTTGAAGATATTGTCATCGAGGGCCCCTTTAAAGACGGCGTAATAGGACATAAAGAATAACAAAAGAGACCTGAAGGAATTTGCCTTCAGGTCTCTTGGTTCTTATGATGAGATTAATATCTTTGCTTTGCCTTTTTACGTGCTGCTTCAGATTTCTTCTTTGCTCTTACGCTTGGCTTTTCGTAGCATTCTCTCTTGCGGAGTTCAGCCATGATGCCATCTCTTGCGCAGGATCTCTTGAATCTCTTAAGAGCGTTCTCAAGATTCTCACCCTCTCTGACGGTAACTTGTGCCATGACATTCATCTCCTTACTCGTTCAGATCAGAACAGGAGATATTATACATACGAATTATTCCGATTTCAAGATATTTTCTCTAAAGCCGTATTTTCTTTGATTATTTCCCGGTCTTTCTAAACAAAAGCATAAATCTCAAACTATATATTTACTTAAAAATACAGGCCAAGTAGTATATAATTACAGGTGGAAGTATATGATCGGTCAAGCCTTAAGATCTGGCTGATAATTATAGTTTTTGCGGTGATAAAGGAACGATAGTATTGAGTGAAATTCGTATCAAACCCAGCGTAATGGTCGAACCCTCCGAAGTCTTCGGAGTATTTGACTACAATATGAAGCTGGTGGAAAAGGCCTGCAATGTGCAAATAGCATACAGAGGCGATGAGATCTCCATTATAGGAGATAATCCTGAATCTGCGGAATTTGTCATAAACGAGCTTTTTAAGGTCGTAGAAAGCGGCCAAAAGCTCGATGAACAAAAGGTAAATTACATAATCACTTTGGCAGGAGAAGGAGTATCCTATTCCCAGAGCAACCTGCAAAGGGATGTAATCTGCTATACGGTAAAAGGACGTCCTATTAAGCCTAAGACCATAGGACAAAAGGATTATGTGGATGCCATAAAGAAAAATGATATTTGCTTTGGCGTAGGTCCTGCAGGATATAGCCGTCGCTATGGCAGTGTCTGCCCTTAAGGCAAAAGAAGTAGAAAAGCTTATTCTTGCAAGGCCTGCTGTCGAAGCAGGAGAGCGCCTTGGATTCCTTCCGGGTGACCTTCAGGAAAAGGTAGATCCATATCTTAGGCCTCTTTATGATGCTCTTTATGACGTTCTTGGAAGAGAAGCAGCTTTAAGGCTTAAAGAAAAGGAAGTAATAGAGGTTGTTCCTCTTGCATATATGAGAGGAAGGACCCTTGATAACTCATATATCATCCTGGACGAAGCGCAGAATGCAACAAAGGAGCAGATGAAGATGTTCCTGACAAGAATGGGCTTTGGTTCTAAAGTCATAGTCACAGGAGATATAACCCAGATAGACCTTCCTAAAGGGAAAAGATCGGGACTCATAGATGCCATGCGTATTCTTAAGGGCGTAGAGGGAATAGCCTTCTGCGAGCTGACGGATACAGACGTTGTAAGGCATCCACTGGTAAGAAGGATAGTTAATGCCTATGACAGATATCTTGCAAAACACCCGGAATGGAATGACGACTAATTTATGAATATATTTTTTGATGAAGACAATATGCCGGATGAAAAGACGGCCTCTTTGATGAAAAAAGCTGCCGAACTTGCTTTAGAGGAAGAGGGCATTTGCCCGGATGCAGAAATTTCAGTAAGCTTTGTAGATCTTGAAGAGATACACAGATTAAATCTTGAGTATAGAGGCGTAGACAGGCCGACAGACGTTCTTTCTTTTCCCATGTATGACAGGGGAGAGATCCCTTCTGAGGAAGAACTCTTTGAAGGAGAATCCCTTGAACTGGGAGACGTGGTGATATGCACAGAAAAGGCCAGGGAGCAGGCTGTAGAATACGGACATTCCTATGAAAGAGAACTTATGTATCTCTTCGTTCATTCCATATTCCACCTTCTTGGCTATGACCATGAGCTCGAGGAAGAAAAGAAAGAGATGAGAAAAAAAGAGGAACTCATAATGAGCGCTCTTGGAATAGAAAGAGAAAAGGATTAATGAAATCAGGATTTGTAGGAATTATAGGAAGGCCTAATGTAGGAAAGTCTACACTGCTTAACTCCATTTTGGGAGAAAAGATTGCCATTACCAGTGAAAAAGCCCAGACAACAAGAAATGCTGTAAGGGGTATATATTCACATATGGAAGTTGTAGCGTAGAAACGCCAGCGTGGCGCCGGTGACCGAGATGGAAAGCGCCGCGGCGTCGATGCGACCGGCCATGATGGAGAGGGCGAACATGGTGAGGCTCGAGATGCACGAGATGCCCGTCGCCAAGCCGTCGAGGCCGTCGATGAGGTTGATGATGTTAGAGTAAGCGACCAGGTAGATCATCGTGAGCGGATAGGCGAGCCATCCCAGGTCGATAAGCGAGTCGGTGACGGGGTTGACGATGACGCCGACGACAAGGCCGCCCGCAACGGCAACGGCAGCGGCGATGAGCTGCCCCAGGAGC
>CAZALQ010000150.1:0-4291 GCA_964485605.1 uncultured Oscillospiraceae bacterium | reverse complement strand
GGTCGGCCTTTACCTTTGTCTCTTCAGATTCAAAGAGGGCAAATCCTTATAGGTGATCAAGCAGTCCGCTCATGGTCTTTACCTGTCTTCTTATGGAACTTGTCTGATCACTTACCCCGCCTTTTCTTTCAAGCAGTTCGACATCTGCATTGATCACTGTCATAGGTACCTGGAATTCCTGTTCCATGCCTTCAATAAACTGTTTTTGTTTTCTGTCTGCGGCTTCCAAAGGTTCAAAGAGCTTTTTGCCTGCTCTCAGCAGGAACAGATAGAGTATTGCAATGCTTACAATTTCTCCGATTACGGATATGATCAGTATCCTGTAGCTGGGAAGCAGCTCTCTTCCCTGATCTATTACCGTTACAAAAGTCAAATTGTCCTTGGTGTAAACTCTGTATCTATAGGTACCTCTTGTCCAGCCTGTTGATCCTGAAAGAAGGCTTTTTGCCCACTCCGCTGCGTCGCTTTCACTTACAGCTGAGATCTGGTAAGCGACTTTGAATGCGTTTCCTCTTTTATCAAAGGCGTAGGTAAAGTACCTTATGGATTCTGTCATTTCCGGAGAGCTCGGCCCCATGGGACCCATCTGTCCCCGGCGCCCCTGCTGGCCGTCAAAATAATAATTCCCGCCTTGAGGTCTTTGATCGTTTCCCTGAGCTGATGTTATGAAGCTTTGATTCATCGCATCAGGATTCATGGATTCCGGCCCCATTTGTCCGGGTCCTTGCATGTTTTCCGGACTCTGCATATTTCCGGGCATATTGCTGAATGGATCTTGCATGTCTTGGGGCATGTTGCCGAATCCTCCCTGCATATTGCCCTCAAAACTGCCGTTTTGATTCGCAAGAGCAAGTGTGATGGTATCCGCATCATTTGCCGCCATGGTGAAGTTTATTATATTTATGACTCCAACCAGTACGGTCAGCAGTATGAAGACCACTATTACCGCATAACGTATGAGTTTATTTTTAGCTTTATTCATTTTCGGTCACCGCCTTGCTTCCTTGTGCTAACGTATCATCTATTCTTGTTGTCATTTGCTTTATAGACTCTTCAAGTTCTGCGGGAGTAAAAGGGTAGCATATGGCATTAAAGCGGTCTTTTGCTTCTTTCTTTTCTCTGAAATCGAGAAGTGATAAAACAGGTATTCCTTCAGAGTTTAAATGATCAATAAGGAGTTTATTCTCTATTCTTGGCAGTCCTTTATCAAGAACTGCCAAGTCGTAGTTTCCTTCTGCAAGGAGAGTCAGCATTTGCGGTCCGTCAAAGGCCGTTTGTGTTTCTCCGAAATCCTCAGTAAGTATTTCTTTGTAAGCTCTGAGCAGGTCCCTGTCAGGGGCTGCAAAAAGTATTTTCATTTACTGTGCCTGCCTTTCTAATGTCTTGGACCGCCGAAGCCTCCGCTGTGATTACCGCCGCCGTAACCTCCGCTATTCCCGGGCATCTGGTTTCCTCCGGGCATGGTGCCCATTCCTCCCATGCCTCCGCCCATGAACTGATTGGTGATGCTGTTTGTCTGGGTGCCGTTGACTATAATGGTTCCGCCGTTGTATTGAGCTGTTCCGTCGTAGTCAAAGGGGCTTTGTCCCGTAATATTTACAGTGCCTCCGTTTATGTAGAGGTTTCCGTTGGAGTCTATACCGTCTGTATCTCCCTGACCCATGTTTATGGTCAGATTGCCGTCATTTATTTCAAACTGTACTGTGACAGCGTAGGACTTTCTTGCTGCATTGATGCCGTCATCTGTGGCCGTGATGCTTATATTACCGCCATTGATCTGTACCCATGTGGCTTCGATGCCTTCAGCTGCGCTGATGCTGATATCTCCTCCGTCGATCTGGCAGATGGTGGTTGCATGGATTCCGTCATCCCCTGCCTTGATCGAGAGGGTACCTCCGCAGATATAGATGTATCCGACAGTATTGTCGTCATCATATTCTGCATGAAGACCGTCATTTGTAGCTGTGATGGTGATATTGCCCTCTGCAATGGCTATGGAGTCGTGGGCTTCGATTGCGCTGTCCTTGGCGCTTACTACTATGGTGCCTCCGGTGATCTTAAGATCATCTTTTCCGGAAATGCCGTTGTCAGAAGATTCTATGTTAAGCGCGCCTAGACCGTTTAATACCAGGTCATCCTTTGCAAATATGACTGCATCTGTATTCGTATCTCCGTCAGTTATAAATGATCCTGTTACCTTTAGTGTATTGGCAGTTCCTTCGATGGTGGTAACGAATACTTTATCTGCGCTCTTTACATAGATGCAGGGGAAGTCGCTGTTTGTGATGTTTGCCTCATTGAGAACTATCTGTACTTTGTCTTCGTCACCGGCTTCGACTGTAATGGTAACTTCTGTTGCTGTGCCGCTGAATACATAAACGCCTGCTGCTGTAATGGATATATCTTCACCGTCTGAGAGTGCATAATACTTTGCTTCTGATACATCAGGAGTCTGTGTCAGGTCTCTTGTTGTGAAGAGGTCTGAAGCATTGATAGCTCCGTTTGATGTTACATTTGCAGTGGTCTCTACTTCGTCTGAGATGACCAGTGCATTTTCGGTAGTATCAGTCTGAGTATTGGTATTCTCGCTGACCTGTGTGCTGCTTTCCTGGCTGACTTTAGAACTATTGTCTGAGCTTCCGCATGCCGCAAATGACAGCGCCATTGCCAGGATCAGAATGCTTGCTAAAAATTTCTTTTTCATCATATTTACCTCGCTTTCTATACCTAGATAGAAATAACTGTTTTTAACTGAGTTTTTTGTTTTGTGATGTGAGTTTATCAGTCTATCCTTAAATGAAACTTAAGGTTTAATGTTTTTTTTATAAATTATTTTGATCCTTCAACTCATCACTTGTTGTGACCTTAATATACATTGATTTCCTTAAATGAACCTTAAGATTGAATAAATTACATGAATTGATATATAATACCAAAGTATATAAAGTTATATGATCTATCATTCAAACGGTATACATACTGCTTTTTGCGGGTGTATTCAAAGCGGAATAGGGTGGAAGACCCTGCGCGCCGGGCACTGTGAAACCCTGGATCCCTTGGTATGGATCTTTAGGATAAGTCAGACACGCGCCGTTTGGATCATGCATATTAAGAGCATCAGCCGGAGCCTGATCGCAGATCATGGAATATTTCAAAAAGAGCGATAAAACTAAAAATGATATAAATATGACCTCAGTAAGCATCTATGGCGCTATTGCGGTTATTTTTATTGCTCTTTTGCTTTTGGCATTGGGAATAAGGCCGGACAGATCCTATGCAGGGCAGCTCGATCTGCTTCTTTCTTATGAAGGCTGGGTAGTTTCGGAAGAAGGGGAGGTTATAAAGGTAGAACTTCCTTCTATATATCATCACCGGGGAAATACCATCAGGATCGAAAACAGACTTCCAAGGCTCTTGGTAGAGGGAAATCTCCTTGCTTTCAAGACGGAACATTCAGATGCGGCAGTATATATAGACGGCGCATTGGTATATGACAGCTCCGATCATAAATACAGCAAAAACGTCGACAGGTGGAACTACATACAGATGTCAGACGACTATGGAGAAAAGGATATAGCCATAGTTTTCACTGCAGCAGATCCATATTACGGTGCGTCCTTAAATGAGATATATTTGGGAACGCCTTCTGAGGTTTACTTGTTGTCATCATCCGACGGCCAGTTTGAGCGCATAGCTTCCATAGGAATAGTATCCATCGGCATCATCATATTCATCTTTTCTTTGGCTGTTTACGGAGGAAATCATCATACAAGGGAATTCATGTTCCTTGCATTCATGGTGATGGCACTTGGATTTTCGCATCTTTTTTCCATAGTGCCTGCAGCTTACTCAGGACTTGATGTCATCAGACAAAACGGGGGATATTTCGTATACTCCCTTATTCCCTGTGCCTACTGCCTGTACCTTGGATCTCTAAAAAAAGAAGAAGAAAAAAAGAAGTACAAAATTTCAGGCATCATTTCCGCAATGCTTACTGCCTTGCTTGGGATCTTAAGATTCATTCTTCCTTCGGATCTCATATTCCCATTTCATGTGACCGGTCTGATCTTCTTTGAGTGCATATGCGCCTTATGCCTTTATTATGTGCTTGCGGACATGGACCTTCACGGCATATACAGATCCATCATCTCTTTGGGACTTGCTTGCCTTATGACGGGAAACATCCTGTCCCTTGTCTTTAGAAAGAAGGCATTCTCAGGACTGCTTCCGCCTGCTTTTTCATTCCTTTTTGCACTTTCCCAGGCTGCCGCTGTAATGCTTCTTGCATATG
>CAZALQ010000149.1:0-4319 GCA_964485605.1 uncultured Oscillospiraceae bacterium | reverse complement strand
CGGTCTGTATAACCCGCAAACGACAGCGGATAATATGCTTTTTCACTATATTATTGGGAACTATTTGAAGAAAAAACAAAGAAAATTTCAAAGATGTCAAAGCCCGAAAACGTTGAAATTTCAACGGTTTTGGGGTCTCACTCTTAATCAGGGTGCCCAGGGTTCGAGTCCCTGATGATCCACCGATAAAAAAGACATCGGTTTATCCGGTGTCTTTTTTGTTGTCTGATTACACATCAGGGACGAGAACCCTCAACATCTCTGTGCAGGGAAGGTCGTTTTGGGACTTCTAAGTGCATTTAGCTTTCTTGTTTGTTAAATCTTAGACATTAGTCCGTTAAGGACCTGCTCTGTTAAAAACAGCGCTCCCTTTATTCCAAAATGAGTCTTGGGTACAAGGTCTGTGTATCCCATTCCCGGCAGCCTTATCTCAATGCCGCAAAAGCTTTTATTTTCAAGCATAAGTTCGGAAATAACATTCGCATCTGAAAAGACAAGTTCCGCCCTTTCGGGTTCTGACGGCTCCATGCCCAGATAGTCCTTAAGAAATGCGGTGTAGCCATCCTTTTGAGACGGGCATCCGTCTACATAAAAGCGAACCCCCTTTGGCTTTCCGTATGCGAGACTTGTTTCTCTGATTTTATACCATGCAAGGGCTCTGGCCTTCTCGCTTTCCTCACCAAAGTTTTTATCATCAGCCCCAAGTATTGAACAGATTTCTTTGAACATCTTTTCTGACGCGGAAAAGCCTATGGGAAGAGTTTCACAAGTATAATATGGCATATTAAGCTTTTCGTTTAAATACTCAGCTGAAGCAAGTCCCATCTCGGGATATATGACCACATTAAGAGCTGCCTTTGGGATATTTTTAAGCTCTTCAAAGGAACATCCTGCGCAGGGCACTGCATTTACCTTAATGCCGCAAAGAGCAAAGAGTCTTTTTAATTCTTCAAGATCGCCCTCAATATATCTGTTCCATATGGATAAACCCAGAAGGTTAACTGTCTTCTCTTCCCTCTTTTCTTCCTTCCAAAGAGGCATGCCCACCTGCTTCATCATGGCAAGACATGCATCGCTGTAGCCTCTTTCAAAATTAAGAGAATAACCGGAAGATTCAAGCATTACTACCTTCTTATCCCCAAGTATATCCCTTGCCAGCTCCAGCAGATTGTCCCCTATAAGCGCAGCACCGGGAGAATTGATGATGGATATGATATCAAAGTCTATATTTTTTGATATGTATTCCATAGCCCTGCTGACCTTGTCCTTTGTGCTGTATACGTAGTCGTATCCGTCAAGGTAGGTACAAGGGACTCTTTCCTGTCTGAAGAACCAGTCGTTTAACGTATTGTAATCGACAGGAGCCTTTTCTCCGTTTTCGCCCTCTGGAAGATATAAAACAGGACGTATTGTAAGATACTGAGATGTGGTGCTGTGATAAAACCTGCAGCCCATGGGCCCGTTGAGAAGGACGACGGAATTTCTCATTCCCTCCATGGCAAATATCATGCCCGTTATGCTATCAGGCGAAATACTTTTCAAAGAATTCTCTGTCATTGATCCATTCCCCCTCTCTTCTGTTTTCCAAAAGAAGTGCCCATCTGTCAAGGACGTCAAGGCCGGACCCAAAGCCAACCCTTTGGGTCATTGGCAGGCTGTCTATTATATATTCACCGACCGGAACATTATCCGTATAGTTTGTGATAACGATGTCAGGTTTAAGCTCTTCTATAGCCTTAAATATCTCTTCTCTTCCAAAGACCTCCTGTACGATCTCTTTTCTCTTTGGATTTGATGTTACTTTTACATTTTGGCGAAGGTAATTAAGAACACCGATCCATACGAACTCAACGCCCGCATCCTCTGCAGTATCCATAAGCCAGTCTATGTTGGCATTGATCGTTGTCATGAGGACCTTTCTTCCGCAAAGCCTTTCCTTCAAACTTTCAATGTCCTTTAAATACTCTTCCTTTTCCTCTTCAAGCACATTATCTACAAGGTCTTCACAGCCAAAGAATGCGGCAATATCCCTTAAAAAGCTCTCCGTCTCTATATACCCGATTGGAAGCGCTTTATCAAAGAAATGCACTTTGTATTTTTCTGTGAGCCAATCTTTAAGCTTTAAATTATCAGGACTTTCATAAGCCAATATATTAAGCGGTGCAGCACAAAGGTTTTCGACCTCTTTGACGCTGGCATCGCCGAGGAAACGGCAATTTACCTTAATGCCAAGGCCCTTAAGAAGCTTTTCTACCGTCCTTATATTTATCTCTGTGTTGTTGCTTACCCCTGCTTCGCCTATGATATTGACACTGCGAGGCAAGGTTTCCACGTCCTTTTTTATGAGCCTTTCGCCTATCTTTTGAAGGCTCATTTCTATGCCGTGCATATAGTCGCCCGATATGTCCCCATCTGCAGGAATTACGATTACGGGCACCTCATCTGTTGACATATCCTCAACCGATATGACGTCATCCCCTATAATGCCGCTGACACACGCGCTGATTACAATGACAGCACCGGGCTTTCTTGAAATGGCTGCCTCCACGCTCTTCCTTAGTTTATCGATACCTCCAAAGACCGCATCGTGGTCATCCATGGCGGTGGTTTCAAAATTAGGGCTGATAGCGGAGGGCATTAATATTCCTCTGTTAAATAGGTTGCGCCTTCCCGGCGCGCTGATGTTCTGCCACGTATAAAAAGCGCAGGATTTTGGCGAGTGAGCGATGATTATTGCATCCGTAAGATGAACCGATGCAGTCGATGCTCCGTTGAAGGCGCAGCCGTATAGGGGCATTCTGTCCGTTGGAGCACTTTCAATCTTGTCTAAGCCAAGATGCACATCCTCTGTATTCATGCACTCATCGCAAATTGCATCTGCCTGATTCCTTCCATATTCTGCAGAAATCTCTCTTCCTGCACTCTTTCCTTCAAGGACAACGGCTTCCAGATCCTCATCATCAAGCGGACGTGCCTCATAAAGGGGCATTTCGCCTCCGACAAGATCTGCAAGGGAGAGGAATACATTCCTTTCTTCTCCTTCTATACCCATTGCAACTACCGTGCGCTTTTCTTCTTCTGCCTTTGCGAAGAGATTGCTTCTCGGCACCACTGCGCAAACAGGAAGCCCCACAGCCTTTGCAAAGCGCTGCACTCTGCCTTCCTCATCTTCAACCATGCGGCGGTTAAAGATGATGCCGGCGACCCTTCTGTACTTATCTCCGTCAAAATTCCTTATACCCTTTAATATGTTATTGGCGGCATAGAGAGCCATAAACTCTCCGCTCGTTACCAAAAAGACGGCATCTGCATATTCCCTTCTTATTGGTACGGCAAATCCGCCGCATACGACATCTCCCAAAACATCGTAGGTAACAATATCGTATTTCTCTTTGATCTTATTCTTTTCAAGGTATTCGAAAGCTGAAATGATGCCCCTTCCGGCGCAGCCTATGCCTGGTTTTGGTCCGCCCGCTTCAATACACCCTACGCCAAGATATCCTGTTCCCAGGACATTCTCGATTTTGGCATACTCAGCCGGAGTATCCCTTAAGTACTCAAGTACCGTAGGAAGCATACGCCCGTTCATAAGAAGCCTTGTAGAATCATGCTTTGGATCGCAGCCTATCTGTAGAACCTTCTTTCCTCTTTCGGCAAGAGCTGCAGACAGGTTGGCACAAATAGTAGATTTTCCTATTCCGCCTTTTCCGTATACGGCTATTTCAAGTTGTTTCCCGTCCATCTTTTCCCTCTAATATATGTCTTTTTTTCATTCTATTCCCAAAGAACCGCTTTTGTCATTCCTTAAATCATGAAAAATTTGGCATCTGATTTTTTAGCAAATGACAATTGTAAAATATTGACAATAATCCATGCATATGGTAATATTTTCCTGCGAGCGTCGATGGGTATACGGTCAAAATCTTATTTCTCTTAAAACATGCCCCCAAATACTTGTTTTAGTCATCCTATACCCATCGGCAAAAAGCATTGCAGGCAAAAAAATACCCGGCGCCTTTAGCGCCGGGCTTTTCATCCTTAAATACTAGTTAAGGTCTGCGTCGAATGGCAGAAGAGCAACTGTTCTTGCTCTCTTTACAGCAGTTGTAACTGCTCTCTGGTGCATTGCGCAGGTTCCGGTGATCCTTCTGGGAAGGATCTTACCTCTTTCGGAAACATACTTCTTGAGTGTTTCCACATCCTTGTAATCTACAACGGATTCTTTGTCAGCACAGAACTGGCAAACCTTTTTTCTGCGAACTCCGCCGTAGTTCTTTCTTCTCTGATTATCTTTTTCCATTGATTTCTCCTGTCATTTT
>CAZALQ010000148.1:1838-4327 GCA_964485605.1 uncultured Oscillospiraceae bacterium | reverse complement strand
AACCATCAATTATTTTCCCGTTTATCACTGCGCTGTTACCTGCCTGTATTCCGAACTTGATTTCTTCCAAGCCATGATAGACCACATCTTTTCCGGCAAGTTTTGATATATCTTTTGCACCGCTCCTTTGGACCTGAAGGACGAAGCCTGCAGATGGAATGATCACACTTTTGTGATCTGAGACTGCAATGACTTTTGTCCCTATTATGGCAAGGTTGATGCCTTTATCGTCGGTCCATCTCTTTTTTGGCCTTTCGAAAAGCTTTGCATTCACTCCGGGAGTAAACATCTTTCCGTCGATTTCAAATCTTAGGTCAGATAGTTTTGGCTGCTCTATTTTTATGCTGCCGTCCTGTGTTACGAAAAGGGCTTCTCTTTCAAAAAGGGGAGGGTCAAGGCATACACCGTTTTTAATGCGAAGGCCTATTGGCCATCCTATGATATCGTATGGCGACCCTATATCGAACATGTCCATGGTAAAGAAACCGGCATTTGAAAGAAAATGATATTCATTTTCTTTGCTGCTCAGGTGACCAAGTTTATTGGATATGCAAAGTACTCTGCAGTGATAAGGCCTTGTGCCCTTAATGATTCTAAAAAAGCCTCTGTTTTTTAATTCTTCGACGAACCTTTTTCCTGTTTCATCACTTGGTGTAAAGCGGCTTCCCTTAATATATTTTCTAAGGGCTATAGCAGCAGCTGTTTCCCTGTCTGATGTTATGCCCCATTCGGTTTCAAAGGAGAAGGGCATGTCCATATCCTCAGGCAATAAAAAGAATACCAAAGTACCAAAAAGATAAGGGGCTTTTGGAATTACAAATTTTTCGTAGAGATCGCAGACCTGATCAAAGGCTTTTGGTGATGGGTTGGGATATACGAAATCAAGATTATCCCATCCCGGCAGAGTCACTGACTGGACTCTTTGGATCGAACCGTCGCTGTGTGTATATGTTAATGTCTTGCTTTTCATATTATTTATGCAGCCGGTCCGTATTTTGAAGAAAGGAGCTTTTCGGCCTCTTCTTTTGTTATTTCGCCGTTGTTGTATTTAGACATGATTTGAACGTCTTTGGTTCTCAGCTTGTAGAAACAAAGGAGTATTATGAGGGCGATGCAAAAGCCTGCTGCAGGGAAGAAGCAAAAGAGCTTCCATACTCCGCTTGCAACTCCTTCAGGCTGAACAGCATTTTCTCCTTCAATAAATCCTGTCATGGAAAGGGTAAAGAGAACTATAGTCCCTATGAGAGCGTTCTTTAGCTTTGCAGCAAAGCACTGAAGAGAAAAGGTAACTCCTGCTGCTCTTGTTCCTGTTTTGTACATTCCGTATTCGACTGTATCTGCAATCAGCATATATATTATTACCTGCCAGAATCCGAGTCCCGTACACTTAAGCATTATCATGGCAATGGCAGCTCCAAGGGAATCATATCCGATAAAGTAGGTAACAACATCCATGAGTATGGCAAAGGCAAGGCCTGCGCAAAGAACATAAAATTTGTCCCACTTTTTTGAAAGGACAGGAACAAGTGCAGAAACTATGATGACTGAGATAGCCACTCCTCCTGCAACAAGGGTTGCTGCATTTTCCTGGCCAAGGCATATCCTTCCCATGTATATTGCCATCTTTTGCTCAACGCTGGACATGCCGAGAAGCAAGAGGCAAAGGAGCGCTATCATAAGATAACTGTTGTGCTTAAGGTAGTTGATCATTTCCTTAAGGCTTGGATTCTCAGCTGCTTTGGCTGCCTCAGTATGTCTTTCTTTGACCCAGAAGAGCATTGGTATCATGAGCACTATTGAAACGACTACGAAGATGATACAAGCAGTCAGCCATCCGAATATGGGGCGAATGGTAGGTATGAGCACAGTTGCAATGACTCCGCCCACCATAGACCATAGCTTTCCGCCGGCAATGATGGAAGTTCTTTCATCAACGTTGCTTGTCATGACAGTGGTTACGGCAAAGGCCGGAGCATCCAGAAGGGTATATGCCATATCCCAGAGTATATATGCTATGAGAAACCAAACGACTTTTGCCGTATCGTTCATGGATCTTGGGATGGCAAACATTGCTACGGTTGTGATGCCAACTGCTGCTGTTCCTATCCTGACCCAAGGAAGAAACTTTTGACCGTTTTTAAAAGTATGCCTGTCGACTATATATCCAAAGAAGACATCATTTACAGCATCCCAAAGTTTGGGGACTATGAGTATTGCAGCAGCCGTGGCTGCGGCTATACCTATATCGGTCAGGAAGGTTTCAACATAGCCTGCAAATCCCAGGATCAAATTCTGTCCAAGGAAGAAAATAGCATATGCTATCGGTTCGCGTCTTTCCGTTTGAAAGCCTGTACGTTCTTTTTTGCTCATGACGTCTCTCCTTTGATTATTTTTATATAAATCCGTATTTCTGGCAAAAAGTCTTTAGTATTTCATAGTATTCCTCATGATGCATAAGTACAGCCTTAACATGAGGGGCTCCCTCAAAA
>CAZALQ010000148.1:0-1828 GCA_964485605.1 uncultured Oscillospiraceae bacterium | reverse complement strand
ATATATTTCTTTGGGACCGTTCTTTGCATCATACAGTCTATATACATTTTCAGTTGGGACGAAGTGGTCATCTCCTCCGTGGACAAAGAGCATGGGAACCGATACTCTTTTGACATTGTCAATGGGCCTAATATCATCCATTGTAAAATCATGGCGTTTGTTGAAGAAGTATGTAGCTATAGGTGCGAATGGAAACTTTGGAAGCTTTGCCTTATAGTAAAGGCTTGGTGCTACTTCGTCTTCCAATGTGGCATATCCTCCGTCTTCGTAAACAAAGGAAAGCCAGGGCATCTTATCTGCAGCAAGCATCAAGGTGGCTGCGCCCATTGATTCTCCTCCAAGGCCCCAAATTGTTGTTTCAGGATATTTTTCTTTAAATTTTTCTGAAAGGAATAAGAGGTCTTTTGATTCTTCAAATCCCATGGTGCAATCGTTGCCGCCGCTTTCTCCGTGGGCTCTTTGGTCATAAACAATTACATCAAAGCCAAGCCTATGCCATATTTCTGCATGGGAAAGCATGGTGTACCTGTTTGCAGTTCTTCCGTGGACCATGATGATGGCTCTCTTTTTCCCGTCCTCGAATTTACTGTCAGTTGGTATTACGGCTCCTTTGATGTCGTAACCATTTGGCACTCTAATGCTAAACTCGTTCATGGTCACTGAGTCATAGACTTTTTTCACATCGTAACCATATTTTTTTAGGTACTCAAATTCATGGTCTCTTGTCAGTTTTGCAGGAGAACACAGTATTCTTTCGCATTTACTCGAAACAAGTATAGGAATTAGGATTATTAGGAGAAGAATAATTAATACATAAATCATGCTAAAGCCTTTACCTCTATATTAACTTGCGTATTATTGCTCTTCTTTATTATAATAAAAACAGATATTTACTTCAATGCAGCAAATAATCGGAGGGAAGGATATGAAAAATAAGAAAAGCAAAAATATATTTGTTCAGGTCCTTATTTCGGTCCTCGTAACAGCCTTAGCCTTTATTGCCGGAGTTTTCATAGACGGAAGCATTTTTACCGGAACTGACGGAGTAAAAGGGCATGGGATGCCGATCTTTACTTTAGTTCTTCCGGCAATTGCCTTGACCATATGCATAATAAGGCTGATCATAATTATCATTAAAAATATAAGCAGAAGAAATAAATGATATTCGGTATAGAAGATATTAGAAGAGAATACGATAGGCTTGATATCATTACCGGTGTGGATACAAGAAGGATTTCTTTAAGAATATCCGGAAGGATGACGAGAAAGCTCGGACAGTTTTCTGTATCGGGAGGTCTTTTTAAGCAAAATCTTGAGATTGTAATATCAAAAAGATGCCTTAATGATGAAGACCTGTTTTATGAAGTTATCCGCCACGAATATGCCCATGCAGTTGTTCATATAAGAAGGCCTTTGGAAAGGCATGTTCATGATAAAGTCTGGAAAGATGTCTGCAGGGAAATAGGCTGCAGGCCCAGGGCTACCATTAAGCTCGGAGATGCATATACCCAAAAGCAAAGGCCGTATAAATACGAAGTAGTTTGCAAGAGATGCGGAGCATCAAGCAAATACAAAACAATGTCAAAGATAGTAAAGATTGCATTGAAGCCTTCGATTCTCAGCACTTTAAGCTGCAGAAGATGCGGCGGCCATCAATTCGATGTCTATAAACTTTCATGATCTTTTCCTGCAAAATGCGGGATTTTTTTATTTTTCTTAAATTTTCTATCCCCCCACGGGCTTGTAGACGCATTTACATGAGCATAGAATCACTCTTGTAAACCAAAATATTAGTTTTTTAGAGGTGTATCCTGTCTTTGACAGTAAA
>CAZALQ010000147.1:0-4338 GCA_964485605.1 uncultured Oscillospiraceae bacterium | reverse complement strand
CTCTGTCGCTATGAGAATGCTCATGAACAATTATGATGATGATATCTACTTTACAGCACAAGGAATACGGGAAGATAAACTCATGGTCTTCGCGAAAGAAGTAGAAAGTGAGACGAGAGGATCACTTTTCCTTTATGCTATCGCATTCCTGAGTCCTTTAGGACCGGCTGTAAGCATCTTACGTTCACAGCTGATGATCGTTACTATCCTTGTCATAGCCGCCGGTCTTATTCTTGCGGTCTACACATCTAACCGTTTGTCAGAACCTTTGGCGCAAATGAGCAAGGATGCAAAAAGGCTTGGTGAAGGGGACTTTGATGTGCACTTCACTGCTTCCGGATATACAGAAATTAATGAACTTGCAGATACCCTTAATGTAGCAGCCGCTCAGCTTAAAACTACGGATGCTTTAAGAAAGGATATCATGGCTAATGTATCCCATGACCTTCGAACACCGCTTACCATGATCAAGTCATATGCCGAGATGATAAGAGACCTGTCAGGAGATAATAAGGAGAAAAGGGAGGAACACCTTGGTGTAATCATAGAAGAAACAGACAGGCTTTCAAAGCTTGTAAACGAGATCCTTCTTTTATCTAAGTTCCAATCGGGAGTTGCGGAATTTGAAAATAAACCCTTTGATATCCAAAAAGCAGCAGGCGAAATAGTCCAGACTTACAAGGTTATGGAATCAGAAGGCTATACTATTTGTTTTGAGCCCATCGATGAAGAGGTAATCGTAAACGGCGATGAGCAGAGGATAAAACAGGTTATATCAAACCTTATCTCCAATGCGGTAAAATACAGCGAAGAAAGAAAAGATATCAGGGTATACTTCGAGAAGGAAGAAGGGTATATCAAGCTGGTTATCGAAGACCATGGCATGGGAATAGCCGAGGATCAGCTCGAAAGAATTTGGAGCCGTTATCAAAGAGCCAGCCAGAGAACAGCCAGATCAAAGGACGGAAGCGGACTTGGGCTTTCCATATGTTCTGAAATACTTAAACGAAGCGGTGCTGAATACGGAGTTGAAAGCAAGCTTGGTGAAGGTTCAAAGTTTTGGTTTAAAATGAAAACTGTTTAAGGCAGTAATTATTACTTGCGGTCTTTTATGTTATACCGACGAGCATTATTGAAAATAGTAGTAGTAAAGGAGAAAAGTATGACATCCCATGAACAGGTCTTATACAGATCAAAATTATTCAGAGATGCAATTGCATTTAAGGTGCCTGACAGGACACCTCATTTTAACTGCGCTGTAACATGGAAGATTATAGACTCAGGCTATAAATACAGCGAAGCTTTCAATGATTATGACATCATGGAAAAAGTTGTAAGAAGATTTTGCGATATATATCCTTTTGATCTTCTTATGGATAACGGTGCAAGAAACCCCTTTAAAGTAATGGAATCCTTCGGTAAGGGTTACTATTATTACGATGATGAATCCTGCGTCGTAGGAGTAGAACCTTACCAGCTTTGTCCTTCTGAAGATCTTGTGGAATATGCAAAGGATCCAACAAAGTATCTCTGGACAAAGACCCTTCCTGCAAGATTCCCGGACTGGGATGATAAGGGTCTTGAGGATTTCCAAAGAACCATGGACGAACAGTTTGCTTTTAACAACTTCTCCATGAAGATGCTCAATATCATGAGAGACGAATACGGCATTCCTTTTGCAAATTCAAGCAAGACAGGTTTCCCTTCTTTCGCAATTGAAACCATGTTCACAGGTATACGCGGTATCAAAGGAGTATCTCTTGATATCAGAAGACATCCGGATGAGCTTAAGGAGGCAGTGGATATCATTGACTCAAACGGCATATACAAGCTCATAGATAAGATCGCGGCACTTGAAGAGGGCACTGATCCTGAAACCTGTTATGATATTTCAAGCATAATGCTTGCTCATACGGTGCTCAGTCCAAAGACTTTTGAAAGATATTATTATGAACCTCTTAACAAGCTTATAACTACTGTTGCATCGAAAAAGAAGCAGTATAGAATCACCGTGGAAGGAGCTGCAAAGCATCTTCACGATTATTTCCGCGATTATCCAAAGGGTGTACTCGCCATGCTTCTTGAACAGGACGATATATTTGAATGCAGAAAGTCTCTTCCTAATGTCTGCCTCATAGGAGGAATGGAGACGACAATGCTCAACGACGGTACTGTTCAGGAATGCCTTGACTGGACCAAAAAACTGATTGATGAACTTACGCCCGGATTTATTTTTGGAGAGAATAAGTTCATATCCTATAAAAACGATGCTAAAGCGGAAAACTTTAAAGCAGTATGCGATTTCGTAGCATCATATATGAACAAGAAGTAGGAGGAAGTTATGGGTAAGAATATTTATAAGGATTATCCCGAAGGATTTGATAAGCTTGCGGAAGATCTCAAGATGCCTATGGACGATCCCATGTTTAAGAAAATGATGCTTTCCATGCTGGTAAGCACCATAGCAAACAATTAAGCTGATAGTTTGTGCCGGCTTATGCCGGCATTTTTCATTGTGTGCAATATTTCATTTGACTGATAAGAAAACCTGATTATAATATAAGTATATTTTATGGAGGTTTTCTTTATATATGGATATAAAACAGCTGCAGTTTTTTGTCAAAGTTGCAGAAACGGAAAACATGACAAAGGCAGCAAAATTCTTTGATGTGTCTCAGTCTGCTGTTACGCAATCTATTAAGTCACTTGAGAATGAACTTGGTATTGAACTTTTTTACAGACTAAACCGAAAAATCAGCATAAGCGATGGAGGAAAGGCATTCCTTCAAAGAGCTAAAAATATAATAAAAGAATATGATATTTCCTTAGATGAGCTTAAAGCATATCACAAGGATACAGGCGTAGTAACCGTCGCCACTATGTCAGGAGCGGTAATTGCGACCCTGAAGAATCATATTGAGCCTATGATCAAACCGACGGAAATTCAATGCTTTAGAATGAGTGAAAGGGATTCCATAGATCAGGTAAAGAATAAGCTTGCAGATATTGCTATATCTTCAAAGAAGATAAATGATGTTGATATTGTAAATACGCCTTTTTACAGAGAGACCCTTGCTATGGTAATTTCCAAAAAGGACCCACTTGCAAAAAAGGATTATATATCTTTAAAGGATCTGGACAACAGAAGGATAGTAATTTGCAGGTCTGAAGGCATTATAGGAGCTGCATCACAAAGCCTTATCTTTGAGATCATGAAGGAACAGATCAATACTGATCTTTCCATGGTAGCTTCAATCGACGATTTCAGAAAAGATATGAATGAGGGATCAGATCTTTATCTCATTACAATGTCAGACAAACAGAGCCTGACCATAAAGGAAGACAGGGTCGTAGTCCCTGTCGAAGATGAGTCTATTGCTGTCGATTACTATATCAATTACAGATATGAGTACGAGACAAAGCTTCTTCCGCTCATAAAGGCGATTAAGGATTACTACGGAAAAGAGTAGGCTATTATCTGTGAAAACACGGATGCAAATAAAAACTTTTAGGAGGGTTAGTTATGGCATTTACTGTAGGACACATTGACCATATCGCATGTCCGACACCTGATGAAAACATCGACAAGGTCAAAGATTTCTACGAGAGAGTTCTTGGTTTTAAGACTGAGGTTGACACAAGACTTCCGAACACTCACAGAATGGTTTTCCTTAGCAATGGTGAAACAAGGTTCGAAGTTTACACAGGAGAAGAGAGACACGGTCTTAGGGGAATCATCGACCACTTCTGCATAAAATGCACAGGTATTGATGAACTTGCTGCAAAGATTAAAGCAGAGGGTTATGAGATGGAGGATCCTGTCAAGGAATTTGATGAAAACGGCAATCTGCTCGTAGCTCTTTGGTTCTTTACCGGCCCCTGCGGCGAAAGAATCGAGCTTTATGAAAACAACAGGCCCGAATAAAAATTTTTTGGACAATATCTATTGATTTGAAAAAAATATAATAGTTTTAACATTTGTTTTCATTGACAACTTACATCAAGGTTGTTAAAATTAATCATCGTTATTACTTAATAAGTTTTTCTTATTATGTAAGCCGAGAGGCAATATTAATTTTGACGAGGAAGGCGTTATTGCTGATTACCGCGCCTTTTTGGTCAATCAGGTATTTTTTCTAGGAGGAATTATTACTATGGATGCACAAAGAGAAAGTGCAAACAGACCTTTAAAAGAGTCTGAAAAGTGGTTGTTCTCAGCTGGTACCATGGCGACGACAATGCAGACGTCCATCATGAACACCTATCAGAACTACTTCTTTACAAACATCGTTATGCTGAGCACGAAGGTCACCGGAATCATCACAGTTCTCGGAAAGT
>CAZALQ010000146.1:0-4338 GCA_964485605.1 uncultured Oscillospiraceae bacterium | reverse complement strand
TACTTTGCAATAGTTCCTACAGACATAGATGATATTGAAGGTTTTCTCGATAAGTATACTGAAAACACCGTAAAATATATTATCAGCAAGGATCTTAAATGGAGGATCGCAGATACCCTTGATGCGCTGAATGTTTCAGAACGTATAATGTATCCGGGACTTGACGTGCTGTCGGCCTGGATAGCAAGGCATTACTATGTAAGAGACTAATGCAATATTAAAGGAGGGCAGTTTTGATGCTGCCCTCCTTTTAAATTGCACATGTTATTCGTATGTTGCAGTTCTGATTGTATGTAACTGCCTTCTGAAATCATCCTTTGTCCAGATGACAGGAACAGGATACAGAGGATTTGCTTCCTTATCAGCCCAATCTATTATCTGATCGATATCTTCATCCTTGATGCAGTCAAAGCCTGCCGGAAGATTCATCTTTTTCTTCATGTCATCTATCCATGCTATGAACTTTAGAGCCTTTTCTTCATTGGTGTTTCCTTCCATGCCGCAAACATCTGCAAGGTCTGCAAGCTTATCATATACACTGCTTCCGAATTGCCTCATAACATGAGGAAGTATGACGGCCATTGCAAGTCCGTGTGCTATACCGTAAAGTCCGCCGAGGGTATGGCCTATGGCATGTACGTAGCCGACGCAGCCCCTTGTAAAGGCTCTGCCTGCATAGAAGGCAGCATACTGCATCTTCTCTCTTGCTTCCAAATTGCTTCCGTCGTTATAGGCTGTAAGAAGCCATTCATGAATCAGCTTTACGGCATCCTTTGCCATGGTATCTTCAACTTTTGTATTGTATGTATGGTTTGTATATGCCTCTACGGCATGGCATAGAGCATCCATTCCCGTAGTTGCAGTTACAAATGGCGGAAGTCCCATCGTAAGTTCAGGATCCAAAACCGCGTATTTGGGAAGTATGGACGGATCGTTAATGCTTGCCTTATGATGAGTTGCAGCCTCTGTAATAACTGCAGCCAGGGTGGTTTCTGATCCTGTACCCGAAGTTGTCGGAATAGCCCAGAAGGGAACTATTCTCTTGTGGACTTTTAGTATTCCCTGAAGCTGGGCAACGGTCTTCCTTGGATGAGCAATCTTTGCAGCTATTCCCTTGGCACAGTCCATGGGAGATCCGCCGCCGAAGGCTATGATGCCGTCGCAGCCGTTGTCTTTATATGCCTTAAATCCGGCTTCAACATTTATATCTGTGGGATTTGGCTGAACATCGGCAAAGAGGGTATATTTTAATCCTGCCTTTTCCATGGCCTCAAAAAGTCCATTTGGAACGCCGAGATTTACAAGGCCCTGATCCGTTACAAAGAGCACATTCTTTACGCCTTTCTCAAGGATGATTCCCGGAAGATTCTTAATGCTTCCCGGACCTTCTGATACAAGTTCAGGTGTTCTGTATCCCATAAAATAGTTTCCTATTTTCATGACACCCTGGAAAACTCTGCAATATAATTTCTTCATTTTACGGCCCTTACCTCCTTTAGAAATACTATCCGGTGTAACCCCCGGTTTTACCATGGTTATTGCACCTATAGGACATACTTTTTCACATATTCCGCAGCCTATGCAGCTTGCTTTGTTTTTCTGCACTGCAATGGTATGTATATCGCCCTTTACTGTCGGCTTTGTTAATTCAAGGCAGTCCTGGGGACAATTCTCAATACATACACTGCATCCTGCGCAGGATATTACATCTATATATGGAAGTAACTTTTCTTTTGCCATTACTTTAACCTCCGCATACAGGACTTAAAAGCATAACCTTATCTCCGTCCTTTAAACTTGCTTTTTTATTTGACTGCTTTCCGTTTATCACTACTATGCAGCCGTCAATATCCTTTGCCGTTATTTTTGTTTTCGGATTAAGTCTTCTCGCTTCATCAAGGAGTATGGGATAAAGATCCTTTACTGCAGCTACATCTGCCTCAAGACTCTTTATTCCCGTATCGAGGCGAAACAATCCATAGAGTTCAACTTTTACCATATCAGCCCTCCTTGATCTTGAGTTTTCTCAGTGTGGTTTCTTTTGGTATGCCGTTTTCATCCCAGCGCCTTGCTTTGTAATAGGTCTTCTTCATCCTCTCAAGAGGAACCTTTGTCGATGGATCCTCGGGATCCTGAGGCACATCTGTAAGCCTTGAAGGAAGTGTATCGTCTTTTGACGATATACCGAATTTCGCATTAAGTGCTCTTTCCATGGTATAGCCTCTCTCGCCTATGGAGATGTACTTGCCAAAGGTCATGGGCATGCCGAGGGCATATTTGACTCCCTTGGTATGATGAAATACGGGAAGATGCAAAGCAAGTCCCGGGGCGCATCTATTAATAGCCCTTAATATTCCCCCTATATGAGGCACTGCCCAGTTTACTGTCTTTGCCATAAACCCATTGGGTTTTGTTATGAGGAAGCTCGGGAAAAAGCCGTAGGATGTAAACAGGCATTGACCGCTTGCCGAAATTGTCTCCATTAGGTCTTGGAACAGCATTGTAAAGTCCGCCTTTGCTTTGGGTGTCTGCGGATTTGCAAAAAGTCCCAGACCTTCGACTATTACAAGATATCCTCCGTTAAGGTGGCATCCGCCCCTGTTTGCTACTGCATAGCCAAGGCCCATTCCCACAGCTCTTCTCGGCTCGTATGCAGCAAGTTCCATACCCTTGGAGTTGATCGCAAATTCCTCTCCTCCGTACTTTTTTGCTAAAGCCCTGCTGCCTTCTGCAAGCTCATCGCCTATGCCCTTTCTATGGGCAACCATATTCCAAATTTCTGATATGTCTTCCGTTTTTCCAAATTCAAGGCCGTTTTTCCAAATGCCTTTTTCATTGGCCTCCATGGCATATGCAAGAGTTGATGAAGCAGAGATTGTATCCATGCCAAGTTCATCAAGCTCATAGTTCCATTTTAGGATGTCAGGAAGGCTGCTGTTTAATATTCCGCCGCCCAAAAGTCCCAGGGTTTCAAGCTCAGGACCCTTTACTTCTTTGCCGTCAACAAGCACAGTTCTTGCGCATTTGATAGGGCAAGTTAAGCATCCTTTATTTACAATGTTATATTCCTCTGCAAGAAGCTCTCCGCTGACTTTATCAAAGTCATCGAATTGGCCGTAGTTATAGTTCTTTGTAGAGAGCATGCTTCTCATCTGCATTTGGCTGACAAGTCCTGCAGTACCAAGCCTTGGAAGCTGCCTTCCTGTAAGGGGATGATTGCGAAGATAGTCAAACCATTTTTTATTCCATTCCCTCGCCTTCTTTGGATCTGCCACCTTGACCTGCTTATTTCCTGTTACGGTGATGGCTTTAAGGTTTTTCCATCCGAAAACTGCACCTATTCCGCCCCTTCCGTTGATTCTCTCATCGGAAACAACAGATGCATACTTTACAAGATTCTCCCCGGCAGGACCTATGCAAAGCCTTCCGTGCTTTACTTTCTTTCCGTTTTTCTCCTTATATAGATATGCAGAAAGCTTTTCCTGAGTTTCTCCTGTCTTAAGACCCCATAGCTCGTCTGCATTATGGAGAATAAACTTATCATTGTGTATTTCAAGCCAGGAATGTTCTTTACATCTGCCTGTAAGAATAAGCGCGTCAAAACCGGCCTTTTTTAAATAGTAGCCAAAGCGCCCGCCGCTGTTTGATGACGTAGTGATTCCTGTAAGGGGTGAAATACTTGAAATATCAAATCTCGACGATGAAGGAACTCCGGTTCCCGTTAAGGGACCGGTGCTTATGATTATCATATTTTCTTCGGAAAAAGCTTTCTCATTTCCGCTGAAATTATCAAACATGATCTTTGCAGCAGCGATCTTTCCTCCTATGAAGAGTTCTCTTTCCTTATCTGTCCAGGGATAATCGCTGAGTTCACCTGTAGAGAGGTCAAACTTTGCAATCCTTCCCATATATCCACCGTATTTGCTTGGCATGTTATCCTCCCGTAAATACTTAACATATCCTACCATATCTACATTACTATACTAAAAAGTGTTTGTATACATATTTCTTGAAAATGTGTAAAATTATAGGATAGATATACCATATATAATATGCACCATTAAAAAAGGGGCCAAAGTGCCCCTTTTAAATGGTGCGGTTAACAGGAATCGAACCTGCACGGTGTTTACCACAGGAACCTAAATCCTGCGCGTCTGCCAATTCCGCCATAACCGCATATTTGTTTGTATGAGGCCTGCATCGCTGCAGGCCTGCTTCATCGGATCCGCAAATTGGGCAAGATCCGTAATGAAAAAGGGCTAACGCTTAGCGTTGCCCTTTTAAATGGTGACCCCACCGAGAATTGAACTCGGGTTACCGCCGTGAAAGGGCGATGTC
>CAZALQ010000145.1:0-4352 GCA_964485605.1 uncultured Oscillospiraceae bacterium | reverse complement strand
GAAGCCTTGCTAATGCCCTTCTCGAAGAGCTTGGAATTGCTGAAAGAGAGCTGGAGGGCGTCTTCTATATACCGGGATTTAAGAAAGCAGATGCAATTAAGCTCTTCTCCGATTTTGAGGAAAAATACAGCTTAAGACTTTTAAAGCTCTTTGAGCAGGACGAAGTAGCAGGCGTTATCCTTAACAATCCAAACCAGAAGACATGCGAATATGACGAGTGGAATGAGCTTACGAGAGAGCTCTACAAAATGGGAGTAAGAAACGTCTTCGCCATTCAGCATGTGACAGGTACAGACGGACTTTGCAATGGATTCCACCTCATAAACGAGACCTTAGGATTTGTAAACTACATATTCCCAAGGAAGAGGCTTTTCAGTAAATTTGAGCTCGCTTTTGTAGGAAACTGCGTATCCATAGCCTTTGCAGGCGGAGCTACAAAGAGAAATTATCTCGACCTTGTTAAGGCATTCAGAAAGAGCCCTGACAAGAAGATGAGAGAGCTTGAAGAAACTCTAGGAGTATTCATGCTGGACGCAGGTCTTTCCACCGCAAGAGCATCAAGGATCATGGGTGTTCACAGCAATACTATTCAGTACAGACTCAAGAGAATTCGCGAGATCCTGGGCGTAGATATTACGGCTACGACCATAGTACCGGGACTCATGATGGCCATGGCCATACTCAGGATAGAAAAAGATGCTCTCAACCACTGAGACAGATTTCTTGGGGCTTAAGCTTAAAAGCAGACTGGTTTTGGCCCCCCTTGCCGGAGTTTCAGACAGCGTATACAGATATATATCTCATAGGGAAGGCGCAGCTCTAAGCTATACGGAGATGATATCCGCAAAGGGCCTGTATTACAAAAGCCCGGGAAGCGCAGAGCTTTGCGAGATCAATGAGAAGGAAGGTCCTGTAGGCCTTCAGCTCTTCGGAAGCGAACCGATGATGCTGGACTTTGCAGTAAGGGCCTTAGCTGATAACCCCAATGCGCTGTTTGATATCAACATGGGTTGTCCCGTTCCAAAGGTAGTTAAAAATCATGAGGGAAGCGCACTTCTCTCAGATCCGGATCTTGCAGCAAGAATAGTGGAAGCGGCTGTAAAGGCATCATCTGAGACATCCAAAAAGCCTGTAAGCGTAAAAATGAGAATAGGCTTTGGAGAAGCTAAGGATTATGTATCCTTTGCCAAAAGGCTGGAAGATGCAGGAGCCTCCGCTATAACGGTACACGGCAGAACCAGGGAACAGTATTACAGCGGAAAAGCAGACTGGAATGCCATAAGGGAGATCAAAGAAGCAGTCTCCGTTCCCGTAATAGGCAACGGGGATGTGCGAAGCCTTGAGGATGCTGAAAGAATGCTTAAGGAAACGGGATGTGACCTGGTTATGATAGGAAGGGGGTCCATGGGCAATCCTTGGGTCTTCAGAGGCGATAAGAACGACCTCTTCGATCCCGATATCATGGCGGAGCATTTTGAGCTTCTCCTTGCTCTGAAAGGAGAAAAAAGAGCATGCCTTGAAATGAGAAAGTATTTCGCATGGTATACAAAGGGCATGAAGGGAGCCTCAGAGCTTCGAAACAGGATAAACATGGCGCAAAAGCCTGAAGAAATAAAAGAAATGATAAATAAAGCCAAAGGGCTGTAAAGGAGATTATAGAAAAATGGCAGAAGAAGTATTACTCACTCAAGAAGGTTATGACAAATTAGTCAGCGAACATGAATACCTTATTACGGTAAGAAGACCGGAAGTTTCAGAACACCTTAAGGAAGCAAAATCCTACGGAGACCTTTCTGAAAACGCTGAATATGATGCAGCAAAGAACGAGCAGGTTGAAGTTGAAGAGCGTATCGCAAAGCTCGAGGCAATGATTCATAATGCAAAGATCATTTCCGAAGAAGAGATCACCGGCGAGACAGTCAACTTGGGACTTACAGTAAAGCTTAAGGATTTAAAGACAAAGGAAACCTTCTCCTACACCATAGTCGGTGTTACAGATGCTGATCCTCTTAATGACAAAATTTCTAATGAAAGTCCTGTAGGAAAGGCTCTCATCGGAAAGAAGAAGGGTGATAAGGTCGAAATCACAATTGAAACCAAGGAAGGCACAGACAATATGATTCTCCGTTATCAGATAATGGGTATCAGCAAGGAGCAGTAATGGCAGACGAATTAAACATTTCCGAACAGTCTCAAATCAGAAGAGACAAGCTGGCAGCTCTTCAGGCAGAAGGTCATGATCCCTATACTATAACAAAGTTCGATCAGGATGCTTATTCCTCATGGCTTAGAGAACATTATGACCATTTGGACCCGGAAGAACACAGCGGCAAGTATCATAAGGTTGCCGGAAGATTGATATCTAAAAGGGTCATGGGTAAGGCAAGTTTTGCCCATTTAAGAGACCAGGAGGGTGATTTCCAGCTTTATGTGACAAGGGATAACCTTGGTGAAGAAGCATATGCATCCTTTAAAAAGATGATAGATATAGGCGACATCATAGGCTGCTACGGTGAAGTTTTTAAGACCAAGACAGGCGAGCTGTCTTTGATGGTAACAGAACTCACGCTTCTTTCTAAATCACTGAATCCCCTTCCTGAAAAGTTCCACGGACTTACTGACCAGGAGCTTCGCTATCGTCAGCGTTATCTGGATCTCATCGTAAATCCTGAAGTAAAAGAGACATTCAAAAAGAGAAGCAAGATTATTGCTCAGATAAGATCCTTCCTTGACGAAAGAGGATATTTGGAAGTTGAAACACCTATACTTACTCCCTTTGAGATCGGAGCAAGCGCAAGGCCCTTTACAACTCACCATAACACTCTTGATATGGATATGGTTCTTCGTATTGAGACAGAGCTTTATCTTAAGAGACTCATCGTCGGCGGTATTGATAGGGTTTATGAAATAGGACGTATCTTCAGAAACGAAGGTATGGATACAAGACATAATCCTGAATTCACATCCATCGAGCTCTATCAGGCATATACGGACTTTGAGGGTATGATGGATCTTGTTGAAGACCTCTTTAAGAATCTTGCAGACACCATTTGCGGAACAAGAACCATTCCATACGGAGACCAGACTATAGACTTTAACAAGTGGCGCCGTATGACCATGAAGGAAGCTGTAAAGGAATATTCCGGAGTAGATTACGACGATTGGAAGTCAGACGAAGATGCCATCGCGGCAGCAAAGGCACACAATGTAGAGCTTCCTGAAATCAAGACTAAGGGCAATATACTTTCAGAATTCTTTGATGCATTTGTTGAGCCTAACCTTGTTCAGCCTACCTTTATATATGATTATCCTGTAGATATTTCTCCTCTTGCAAAGAGAAAGCCTACAGATCCGGAATTTACAGAGCGTTTTGAATTCTTTATCAACTGCATGGAATTCGGCAATGCCTTCTCTGAACTTAATAACCCGATCGATCAAAAGGCAAGATTTGAGCGTCAGGTTGAGGAAAGAAAAGCACTTGAACCAAACGCAAAATGCAAGGTCGATTATGACTTTATAAACGCACTGGAGTACGGTATGCCCCCAACAGGAGGTCTTGGCATCGGCATTGATAGACTCGTAATGCTCTTAACAAATAACCAAAGCATTAGGGACGTTCTATTGTTCCCCACGCTTAAGGACATTTCCACACCAAATGACAAAAATGGTGTAGCAAAAACAGCCGAAAATGAGGGTGATTCTCATCTAAAAAATGACATGTTTTCTGTCTCTGAAGAGATAGATTTCTCAAAAGTTGTCATCGAGCCTCTTTATGAAGACTTTGTCGATTTTGAGACTTTCTCAAAGTGTGATTTCAGAGTCGTAAAGGTAAAGAATTGCGAAGCAGTTCCAAAGAGCAAAAAACTTCTTAAGTTTACTCTCGATGACGGAACAGATAAGGAACGCACTATTTTGAGCGGTATTCACGCTTTCTATGAGCCTGAAGAGCTCGTAGGAAAGACCCTTGTAGCAATCGTAAATCTGCCTCCAAGAGCAATGATGGGCATCGATTCCTGCGGTATGCTGATCTCAGCAAAGCACGAGGAAGAGGGCGAAGAAAAGCTCCATATCCTTATGCTGGATCCACATATTCCGGCAGGAGCTAAGCTCTGCTAAGTACACCATTTTGCATGTGTCGTTTTGCCGGAAAAACGACACGTGCTTCATAGTCGTGAATTTAGCGAAATTTACGAAAGTACACCAAAAGTACACCATTTAAGCAGTGTACTTACAGATTTGCGAAAAAATCGCACATTTTTCAGAGTTTCGATATTCATCGGAACTCTATTTATATGTCATCGCGGACTTTGTAATTGCACAGTGTTTCTTGGAATGTAATAATAACGTTGTAG
>CAZALQ010000144.1:4124-4393 GCA_964485605.1 uncultured Oscillospiraceae bacterium | reverse complement strand
TGGGAGTCAATTCCACAGGCGGACTTTCCAACGTATCCAACTTGGCACCTAACGAACTCCGTCCTATCATGGACAGCGTTACAGTAGCTATGGCTATGTACAATGGACTTACTTCTGCTATAGTCAATCCTTGTGACAAGAGACTCATGGAGACAATCAAGACTGCTGACATCATCAAGAACGAAATGATGTATGCAGACTCCTATCTCGAACTGTAATAAATGTTTTTACGTGGGCATATCCTAAAAAGGGTATTGCCCACTTTTTTA
>CAZALQ010000144.1:0-4114 GCA_964485605.1 uncultured Oscillospiraceae bacterium | reverse complement strand
AAAGGCGGTATAAAAAATGAGTGTATTAACAGATCTGATTTATGGCGGATCAAATGCAGTTGCCGGACTTACAGAAGGCGCAGTTAATGCAGCTATTGAAAAGTACGGCGCAGACAAGGAAGTAAAGATGCCCGGAACAGCATACTATCTTCCTACAATCTACGCAGCAACAGGCGTAAAGGTCGAAAAACTCGGTGACCTTCCTGCATGCGTAGGCGTACTTAAATCCCTTATTACAAATCAGGAAGATCTCGGCCAGGCTCTTAACGCAGGACTTGCAACAGCAGTTGGTGCAGAAATTCTTGAAGCTCTCAAATATGTAGAGTCAGAAGATCCATATGCAAATGAGACAGGAATCGGCTTTGTTCCGGATCCTATCATCAGATCCCTCGGTGTTCCTCTTGTAACAGGAGATATCCCGGGCGTTGCAGTAGTTCTCGGCAAAGCTGACAAGGGCGAAGATGTAGCAAACATCGTAAGAGATTATCAGGACAAGGGTATCATGTCCTTCCTCATCGGTGATGTAATCGAGCAGGTTGCAGAAGCCGGAGTAAAGATGGGTCTTGAATACCGTGTAATTCCGCTTGGTCACGATGTAACTTCAGTTATCCACGTTGTAACAGTTGCTGTAAGAGCAGCTCTTATCTTCGGAAACCTTACACCGGGAGACCTTGCAGGACTTCTTAAGTATACAAAGGAACGTGTTCCTGCATTCGTTAACACCTTCGGAGCAATCGACAACGTAGTCGTATCCGCAGGCGCAGGCGCTATCGCTCTTGGATTCCCTGTAGTTGTTGATATCGATCTTGGCGAAAACCAGGTTCCGGGTGCTCTTGTAAGCGTACTCGATCACAACGAGACATCTCCAAAATCCCTTGAACTCAGAAACATCAAGGTAAAAGCAAAGGCTGTTAAGCTTCCTGTAGGATTTGCAGCAGCATTCGAAGGCGAAATCATCAGAAAGAATGATTGCTATGTTGAGTTTGACTCAGACCACAACCCAACATGCGAACTCCTTCAGATGGTAGAAGATCCACATGCAATTGAAGATCACAAGATCACAATCGACGGACCGGACGTACCTGAAAATGCAACAGAGCTTATCAGAATGCCTCTTGCAACAACGATCAGAGTATATGGTGCACACATGCAGCCGGACTTTGAATCTGTTATCGAAAGAAAGATTCATACCTGGTTCAACTATATCGAGGGTATGTATCATACAGGTCAGAGAAACCTCTTCAGAATCCGTATTTCAAAGGATTCCTTCGAAAAGGGACTTCGTCTTAAGGACCTCGGAGAAGTTCTCTACAGCATGATCATGGATGAATTCGGCGAAGTAGTAGATAAGTGCGAAGTCACATTCATCACCGATAAGGAAAAGGTTGAGAAGTTCCTTGCAGAAGTTGCAATGCCTGCATATGACGCAAGAGACGACAGGCTCGCATCCCTCACAGACGAAAGTGTAGATACATTCTATACATGCATACTCTGCCAGAGCTTTGCTCCTTCCCACGCTTGCATCGTAACACCTGAAAGACTTGGTCTTTGCGGTGCTGTTTCTTGGCTCGATGCAAAGGCCGGATATCAGCTCAAGCCGACCGGACCTAACCAGCCGATCAAGAAGGAAAGATGCATCAACGAGAAGACCGGTGCTTATGAGACAGTAAACGAAGCAATCGGTGAGGCAACTCACGGTGCAGTTACAAACGTAACACTTTATTCCATCATGGAAGACCCGATGACATCCTGCGGATGCTTCGAGTGCATTTCCGGAATCGAGCCAATGTCCAACGGACTCGTTGTTGTAAACAGAGAGTACAAGGGTATGACACCTACAGGTATGACCTTCGGTGAACTCGCTTCCATGACAGGCGGCGGAGAGCAGACTCCTGGATTCATGGGTCACGGCAGACACTTCATCTCTTCTAAGAAGTTCGCATATGCTGAAGGCGGTATCGCAAGAATTGTCTGGATGCCTAAAGAACTTAAGGACGATGTAGCAGAGAGACTCAACAAGACTGCTAAGGAAGTTCTTGGAATCGACAACTACACAGATATGATCGCTGACGAGACAATTGCAGAAGATGCAGATGCACTTCTCGCATTCCTCCAGGAAAAGAACCACCCGGTTCTCAACCTTGAGCCTCTGATGTAGAAATCGCCAAAAGAGAATTCATATTTGCACTTAAATAACAATTGCGAATATGCATAAAGATTGAGTATAATAACCCTTGGGTTTTAGGACCCAAGGGTTATTTTTTTTCTTAATTTAGGAGCAGCAAATGAAATATACGGTTATTTTCAAAGTTGAAGGCGGCGGAGACGTTAAGTATCATGCTGAGCCCGGTGAAAACATTCTTGAGATTGCACAAAAGGCAGGAGTAAATATAGACGTACCCTGCGGAGGAAACGGAACATGCGGTAAATGTAAAATGCGTATAATGTCCGGATCCTTAAATTACAACAAAGGTGCAGGAAAGCTTTCAGATGAGGATTATGAGGATAACTGGAGACTTGCTTGCCAGGCAACAGTTGAAGCAGACGTCACCCTTTGGGTTCCTGCAGCAGCTTCTGATTTTGTAAGCGGCATCATTACCGCCGCTCTTAATACTCCGGAAGAATTAGAAAAATACAATTCCATGATTGATGAGGTCTTTACCCATGGACTTTCAAAAGGGGTTGAAGAGAAGGGCTACGGCGTTGCTGTTGATATAGGTACTACTACCAATGCAGTCACACTTCTTGATCTTGAAACAGGAAAGGTCATGTCCAGGGGTACTTTGGGAAATGCCCAAATTCGTTATGGAGCTGACGTTATCAATAGGATTATCCAGCAAGGACGTCCCGGCGGGAAAGAAAGACTTCAGCATGCAGTATTGGAAGAGACCCTTATTCCTTTATTTAAAAAGGTTATAGAAGATGCAAAGGTAGATCCTATGGATGTTACCAGAGTTGTCATAGCCGGTAATACCACCATGGAGCATCTGCTTCTTAAGGCTAACGGGGACAGCATAAGACTTATGCCCTTTGAACCCGAATTTCTTGATCATGATCCGATCAAAGCATCTGAAATCAGACTTCCTATCAATCCCGATGCAAATGTCATACTCTGCCCCAACGTAGGTTCCTATGTAGGCGGAGATATCACCGCAGGCGTTCTTCCTGCACTTCTTTGGGATAAGGATGAAATGTCTCTGTTCATAGATCTTGGAACAAATGGAGAACTTGTTTTCGGAAACAGAGATTATCTCCTTACCTGCGCATGTTCTGCAGGACCTGCTTTTGAAGGCGGAGATATCGACTGCGGAATGAGAGCAACAAAAGGTGCTATCGATTCCTGCACAATACATAAGCAGACCTTAATGCCGCTTGTAACTACCATTAACGGAGGAAGACCTGCCGGTATGTGCGGATCCGGTCTCATCGACGTCATAGGCGAGCTCTACAAGGTAGGCGCCATCGATGCGAGAGGCAAGTTCATAGTCGAAAATGAGCGTATAGTTGATGACGGATATGGAGACAAACAGTATATACTTTTCTATGCAAAGGAATCTGCTACAGGACGTGATGTATATATCTCCGAATCCGACATAGATAATTTTATTAGGGCAAAGGGAGCTATTTTCTCGGCGACAAGAACCATGCTTAAATCCGTTGACCTCACAGTTGATGATATAGACAGAATAGTCATTGCAGGCGGCATAGGCTCAGGAATCGATATGGAGAATGCCATGCTCATCGGTATGCTTCCAAAGGCAGATCTTTCAAAGTACAGCTATATAGGAAACTCATCTCTGACAGGAGCATGCGCTATGCTCATTTCAGATGAAGCTAAGGATAAGGTATTTGAAATTGCTCATAATATGACATATATAGAGCTTTCTACAGAGCCCGGATATATGGATGAGTTCTCAGCAGCTTGCTTTATCCCCCATACTGATTCAACACTTTTTGACTAATATATATGAATTAATAGGATATCTTCATTTGGAAGGCGGCACTTTATGTGCCGCCTTCTTTGATGTATAATGATATGGTTTGAAAGGAGCATATCATGGATTGGAAAGTTCTCGGAATAGAGGAAACTAAAGATAAAGCTTTAATTACATAC
>CAZALQ010000143.1:0-4397 GCA_964485605.1 uncultured Oscillospiraceae bacterium | reverse complement strand
AGGATTTCCTTGAAATACAATTAGATATAAACTGCATACAGTATAAATCATGATACCCTATTACACAAATCATTTATTAAATACTAGGTGAGGAGAATGAGGAATGCAAACAAGCCAAAATTGCATAAAACTATAAATATGCATTAAAAATTGCATAAAATAATAAAAATATTTAAAATATTCAAAAAAATATGAAAAAAGTCCTTGACTTATGCATTTTTAAGAGTAATATATGCGTATATTTTTCAATCAGACATTTATTTATACAAAAAAGGAGAAAAACAATGAAAAAACTTTTATGCGTATTACTCGCCATGATCATGGTACTCGGCTTTGCCGCATGCGGCAAAAGCAGCGATGAATTCATTCCCGTATCTGAGGGAAAATTCACAGTAGCAATTTCCCCGGACTTCG
Source organism: uncultured Oscillospiraceae bacterium (assembly GCA_964485605.1). Classification (GTDB taxonomy): domain Bacteria; phylum Bacillota; class Clostridia; order Peptostreptococcales; family Anaerovoracaceae; genus RUG13409. The sequence goes on along the minus strand of CAZALQ010000143.1, from coordinate 3,983 downwards.
CTCCCATGGAATTTGTCGACCTTTCAAAAACAGGTCAGGATCAATATGTAGGGTTCGATGTTGAACTTGCCAAATATCTGGCATCAGAACTTGGCCTTGAACTCGTGATCAAGCCTATGGATTTTGGCGCATGCCAGGCAGCAGTTCAATCAAAGTCAGTTGACTGCTCTATTTCCGGATTCTCAGTAACTGATGAAAGAAAGGAAAACTTTAATCTCTCCGATTTCTATTATGCAGGAGAAAATGAGACACAGCAGTCCATCATTGTCACTAAGGACAATGCCGGTAAGTTTACTACAGCAGACAGCTTCGCAGGCCTTACCATAGGTGCACAGGCAGCGTCCCTCCAGTACAACCTCTGCGAATCACAGCTTCCTTCCAGCATTACCATCAAGCAGTTCACAGATCTCGGAACAGCTGTAATAGCTCTTACCGAAGGAAAAATCGATGCTCTTGCAGTTGCTCACGGAAACGGTGAAGCTATCATGACAAACAATGAAAATGTAGCTTTTTCAGGATTTGACTTTGAAGTTGATGATGAACAGAGCAACAATGTAATCCTCATGAACAAGGACAGCAATGCTCTTCTTGCTCTCATCAATGAAAAGCTTGCAAAAGCTTTAGAGGCAGGTTACTACCCCGTATGGTACGCAGATGCAAAGGAACTTGCAGGAATCGAGACCGCAGCTGATGTATCCTATGATGAAAACGGAAATCCTATCACTGACGAAGCTGAAGGAGGCTCCAATTAATGAAACTCCAAATTAAGAAAGTCATTTTCGGTCTTTTAAGTAGGCGAAGATAAAAGCATAAAAGTATTTGAAAAATATATATAACTACAGTTTATTGCAGGCTCTGATCTTATAGGGCCTGCAATAGTATGATTAAAGGAGAAAATTCTTGAGTTTAGCTAAAGTTTGGATGCTCATGAGAGATTACTGGAAGGTTTTCTTTGTGACAGGTGTAAGCTACACCCTGGCACTTGCAGCCTTGACAGTATTCTTCGGAGCCATAATAGGTCTTGTGATCTGCGTATGCAGAATGTCAAAGGTAAAGGTGCTTAACGGTGTCTTTGCAGTTATTGTAGATATTATCAGGGGCACACCAATGCTCCTGCAGATATATGTGGGGTATTTTCTTGTTCCAAAGCTTCTTCCCTTTGAAGTGTCGGAATTTGTAGCTGTTTCCGTAGCCTTTGCTATTAACAGCGGCTGCTATCTTTCCGAAGCATTCAGATCCGGAATACAGGCCGTTGATATAGGGCAGATGGATGCAGCAAGAAGCCTCGGCCTTACCTACGGCCAATCCATGAAATCCGTAATACTTCCTCAGGCTATCAAGAATATATTGCCGGCTCTTGGAAATGAGTTTATAACCATAATCAAGGATACGTCCTTGGCATCTACCTTCTTTATAGGGGACGTAATGACTTCCTTCCTCATCGTAAGGGGAAAGACTTTCCTCACCTTTGAAGGACTCATCGTTGTAGCCATCATCTACTATGTCCTTACCAAGATACTTACATTCTTCCTTGGAAAATTTGAAAGGAGGCTGAAAGCAAGTGATTAAGACAATTGACCTTAAAAAGAGTTTTGATAATCCCGACGGAAAGCTCGAGGTTCTTAAAGGCGTAAGCGAGCACATTAAAAAGGGAGAGGTCGTCAGCATCATAGGGCCTTCAGGCGGCGGCAAATCGACTTTCCTTCGCTGCCTTAATATGCTTGAAACTCCTGACAGCGGGCATATCATTTTTGACGGTGTGGACATTACGGACACCGCAGTTGACATCAATCTTCACAGGCAGAAGATGGGCATGGTATTTCAGCATTTTAATGTATTCCCCAATATGACAGTGGGACAGAATATAACCCTTGCTCCTGTGCTTACAAAGAAGAAGACTCAGGAAGAAGCCGAAAAGGCAGCAAAAGAGCTCCTTGAAAGGGTGGGCCTTATCGATAAGATCAACGATCATCCCTCAAGGCTTTCCGGCGGACAAAAGCAAAGACTTGCCATTGTAAGAGCCCTTGCTATGGAGCCGGAAGTAATGCTCTTTGACGAGCCTACATCAGCTCTTGACCCCGAAATGGTAGGAGAGGTTCTCGATGTTATAAAGGAGCTCGTCCATACGGGAATGACATCTGTCATAGTCACCCACGAAATGGGATTTGCAAAAGAGGTATCAGACAGGGTCCTCTTTATGGACGGAGGCGTCATAGTTGAAGAGGGAAGTCCTCTGGATGTCTTTACAAATCCAAAGAATCCAAGAACTAAAGAATTTTTAAGCAAAGTGCTTTACTGAAATGATGAATACAAACAAGGAAAAAGCAATTGAATATATAGACAGCATCAAGGACAAAGTGCTGGATGTATCCCATAAAATATGGGACTATGCTGAGCTTTCCCTTAAAGAGTTTAAGAGCGCGGATCTTTATGTGAACGTATGCGAGGAAATGGGCTTTAAAGTTAAAAAGGGAATATGCGGCATAGATACAGCTTTTACTGCAAGCTTTGGCCATGGGAAACCCGTCATCGGTATCCTTGCAGAATACGATGCACTTTCCGGTCTTTCTCAGGAAGGCTATAAAGCAGAAAAGTCTCCTATTGTGCAGGGCGCATCCGGACACGGCTGCGGTCATAATATGCTTGGAGCAGGATCCTTTGGCGCCGCATGCGCCGTTAAGAACTTTCTTTCGGAGAGCGGCAGCGAAGGCACTGTCATATTCTTTGGTTGCCCCGGAGAAGAAGGTGGAGCTGCCAAGGCATTTATGGCAAGAGAGGGGATTTGGAAAGACCTTGACTGCGCACTTACCTGGCATCCGGGAGATACGAACGAGGTAAGCACCGGAACATGTAACTCCTGCATACAGGTTCTTTACAAATATCACGGCATTGCCGCCCATGCGGCAGGAAATCCTGATATGGGAAGGTCTGCTCTTGACGCTGTTGAGCTTCTTAATATAGGGGTACAGTTTTTAAGGGAGCACATGCCGAGTGATTGCCGCATTCATTATGCCATAGTTGACGGAGGAGGCATATCTCCCAATGTAGTTCAGTCTGACGCTTCTGTTTTATATATGGTAAGAAGTGTTGATGTATCAGATTCCATAGCCCTTCAGGCAAGGGTAGATAAGATCGCGGAGGGCGCTGCCCTCATGACCGAAACGACCTTTGAGAGGCAGTTTATAGACGGAACTGCCAACACAGTTCCAAACAGTACCTTGGAAAAGCTCATGCATGAAAACCTTGAATATGTTCCTTTGCCCAAATTTACGGAAGAAGAACTTGAGTTTGCAGCAAAGATATCGGATACATATGAAAAGCCGAAGAAGCTTCCCGGTGCAGGGGCAAGTGCGGATTCCAAGATTGCAGATGAGGTAAAAGAACTCCTTAAGGGCGCGCATAAGGGTCTTTACGATTTCGTTATGCCCTTTTATACGGGCAATGAATTCCACCCCGGGTCAACGGATGTAGGAGACGTAAGCTGGCTTACACCCACGGTCCAGTGCAATACGGTATGTTTTGCAGCTGATGCTCCCGGCCATTCCTGGCAGAATGTATCCTGCGGAAACAGCCCCATAGGGGATAAGGGACTCATTCAGGCTGCAAAGGTCATAGCCTGCACGGCCATAGACCTTTACGAGAATCCTGATAAGCTTAAAGAGGCAAGGGCCGAATTTGAAAAAAGGCTCGAGGGAAAGTCCTATACCTGTCCTATTCCAAAGGACGCAGTTCCCGTAGCTATTTAACAGAAAATTCAGCGCGAATTCCCCTTCCTCAAATACTTGGTTTTAGGGAGGGGATAAAACGCATAACTCATTGATATACGCATATACTTCCCTGCTTGTATACCACATTGTTTATCATCTGAGGATTGGAGATATAAACATTTTAGACCACTTTATGGATCTAGAGTAGCTGTAAAATATTGTTTGAACAATTGTTCTTTTTGTGGTATCCTAATATTGGGATTGGAGATACACAAG
>CAZALQ010000142.1:3740-4424 GCA_964485605.1 uncultured Oscillospiraceae bacterium | reverse complement strand
GCTAGATGAAATCGTTGAAATCTCAACGGTTTCGGTATTGACAAATAGAGAGGTTAAAATGAAAAAAGTATTAGCTGTATTGCTCGCACTTGTTATGGTGCTGAGTTTTGCCGCTTGCGGCAAACCAAAGGAAGCAGAGGCAGATAAGGACTATGTTATCCGTATCTACTCCAATTCCAATTCTACAGAGCGTGTTACATGGTTTGTTGACTATGCAAAGAAAGCTGGATTCAACATTTCCATCGATGACAACTCCGTTATTTCCGGAGATACCGCTGCAGTTCAGGCTGCCAACGAAAAGAAGGACGGAGATATACTCTTCGGACTTAACGAAACTCGTTGGGGACAGGTTATCAACGGAACTTATGAAAATCTTAAACTTGTTGACTGGACACCTTCATGGGCAGACAAAGTTGGAGACTTCAAATACGACGGCAAAGCATACGGACTTGTTATTCAGAACATTCTTATGCTCTATAGAAATGATGAATACGGTACAAACGGACAGGAGCTCCATTTTGAGCACTGGGCAGACATCGTAAACTGCGGATACAAATGGTATAGACAGGGTAAAGTCGGCGGAACAACAAACGCTAACATCAACAACTCTCTCCTTTATCCATTTACAGATCCGAATTCTCCGGCAGGCGGAATTTCCGTTGAAGGTTGGAAGACACTTTGGAA
>CAZALQ010000142.1:0-3730 GCA_964485605.1 uncultured Oscillospiraceae bacterium | reverse complement strand
AAGTATTGTGCAGAAGGTAACTTCACAGGCGACAGCTATGGATTCGATCCTTTGAACAAGGGTGAGGTTCAGGTTTCCACATTCTATTCCAGCTCACTTTATGGAAAGCTTGACGAAGCTGCAAACAACTCCGAGCATCCTCTTACAAACGATACTTGGAAGCTTGTAGATATTGCTGATGGTACCTATTACATCGCTGAGTATCTTGGAATTCTTGAAAAAGAAGGACGTACAGAAGCTCAGACAGCACAGGTTAAGGCATTTGCTGAATGGTTCGGAAGTGCAGATACACAGGCTGCATGGGCAGAACAGTTCGACAGTTATCCTTGCAACACAGAAGCAGCTGCAAAGGTATATCCTGAAACACCTGTTATCTACACAATCAAGAACTTTGCTCTTAACAATGTTCCCGGTACAGATATGAACTATGCTGAATATGTAGGAGCACATTCTGCAGAGTGGACAAACATCATGACAAACCTTGGATTCTACTGGGCAGATCAGAAAGACGCTCCGGCAGAACCTAACTGGGATACACTTGATTGGGCAACACTTACACAGAAGAAGTAATTTATTAACGTCTAATGGCGGGCCAATTTTGGCTCGCCATTTTTTGAAAGGCTACTGCTATGATTAAACTGGACAATATTGTCGTTAAATTCGATGACTTTACCGCACTTCATGATATCAATGTACACGTAAAAGAAGGGGAGTTTTTCACATTCCTCGGTCCTTCGGGTTGTGGAAAAACTACTACTCTTCGTACCATTACCGGATTTATAAATCCTGCATCAGGAAGTGTCTATATGAAGGACAAAGACATTACCAATGTTCCTATTGAAAAGAGAAATATCGGTATTGTTTTCCAAAGTTATGCATTGTTCCCTACAATGACAGTATATGACAACATTGCCTTCGGTCTTAAGATTCAGAAGCTGAAAAAAGACGAAATAGACAAGAAAGTAAGAGATATTGCAAGAAAGGTCGATTTAAGCGATGAACAGCTTGAAAAGGCCGTTTCTCAGCTCTCAGGAGGACAACAGCAAAGGGTTGCTATAGCAAGAGCGCTTGTTACGAACCCAAGTGTTATCTGCCTTGATGAACCTCTTTCTAACCTCGATGCAAAACTTAGAATTCAGCTTAGAAATGAGCTGAAGCAGATGCAGAAAGATTTCGGTATTACATCGATTTATGTTACTCACGATCAGGAAGAAGCTCTTACGCTTTCTGATAGAATTGCAGTATTTAATAACGGATATATTGAGCAGATCGGAACACCAAATGAAATTTACAATCATTCCGCAACGGAATTTGTTTGCAACTTTATAGGTGATATAAACAGACTCGGAGATAAAATCGTAGAAGAGATAATAAATAGAGGAACAAGTCTCGATCCTGCAATGCATCACTATATAAGACTTGAAAGACTTCATGTCAATAAATCTATGGATGAAGATCATTTTGTCTTCGAAGCAAAAGTTGTTTCTTCAGAATATTACGGTCTGTATATCAAATATACCGTTGAAGCCTTTGGTCAAACCCTTAAAGTAATAGAAAAAAACGATGGCACAACTCCATTCGTAGAAGGAGAAACTGTAAGTATTAGCTTTAGCCCAAATAACATTATGAGTTATAAAGCACAGGAGGAGGCTTAAGATGTTAAAAGAAAAGCGTTTTGACAGCGTATTTATCTTCCGTGTGCTGATGCTTGTATTTTTCGCATACCTGTTTTTAGGCTTCATGGTACTTCCGTGCTGGAATACTCTTACAAGTATCTTCAGAGAAAAAACTGCCGCAGGCGATCCGGATCCCTTTGCAGTCATCAGGTTTTTCCTTGCAGGAAATATGAAAAAATACGTATGGAACTCTCTAAGACTTGCCGTAGTGTTGGTTATTACGGTAAATATTGTAGGTATTTCTATCGTTCTTCTGACAGAATATTTCGACATTAAAGGAGCAAAGATCCTAAGGCTCGGATATATGACGACGATGATTTATTCCGGCGTAGCTCTTGTTACAGGATATATGTTCCTGTATGCCAATGATGGTATACTTACTCCTTTGCTTACCAATGCATTCCCCGGGCTATCGAAAAACTGGTTTACAGGCTTTAATGCCGTTGTATTTACGATGACTTTCGCATGTACCAGCAACCATATGCTCTTTTTAAGAAATGCGATAAGAGGCATAGATTACAATACGGTAGAAGCTGCCAGAAATATGGGTGCCAATCCCTTTAAGGTGCTGTTTAAGGTTGTAATGCCTACTTTGATCCCGACACTGTTTTCCTTGACTGTAATGACTTTCATTACAGGACTTTGCGCAATGTCTTCTCCTGTACTTTTGGGATATGACTCTATCAATCCTGAAATAGTAAGACTTGCAGGAAGCTCAACTGCTGATGAATCTTTCCCGCAGGCAAGAGCTGCACTTCTTTCTATAATTCTTGCAATATTTACAATAGTTCTTTTAACTGTACTTACTGCATATGAAAGAAAAGGGCACTACCTTTCCGTTTCAAAAACAAAAGCAAAGCTTCAAAAACAAAAGATCGATAATCCGGTTGCAAATGTCATTGCACACATCTATGCATATGTATTATTCATCATATACATGATACCCGTAATAATGATCATCATATTCAGTTTCCAGACCTATTCTGCAATCAGTTTAAAGAAGATAGATCTTTCAAACTGGACCTTGATCAACTACTTTGGACAGCAGGATTATCAATATTTGACTTCAAGAGGAGTATATAAGACAAGAGAAGGCGCCATATCAGGTGTATTTTCCAATGAGGCTACTTTAGGCGGCATTAAAATGAGTTTTCTTTTGTCTGCTGCTGCAGCACTCCTGGCATGCGTTATTGTAGTTGTTGCATGTGAATATATTTCAAAACATAAGAAGACAGGAACCATCCTTGAATATTCGTTACTTTTCCCATGGCTTCTTCCTACGATTTTGATTTGTTATTCCTACAGAGTCTATTTCAACAGCGACAGTGTTTGGTACGTAGGAAATCAAAATCTTTACTTTGCAGATAATGTAAAGCTATTGATCATAATGGCATATGTGGTAACAAAACTGCCGTTCAGCTTGAGAATGATAAAAGCATCCTTCTATTCAATTGATTCAGAGCTTGAAGATGCTGCAAAGAATCTTGGATCAAGTCCTTTCAGAACCTTTATGAAAGTAAAGCTTCCTATTATCCTTCCAAGTGTACTTGCAGTATTTGCTCTTAACTTTAACGCATTGTTTACCGAATACGACATGTCGGCTACATTTGCAAGTTCCTACGGAAGGACCTATGCAATGGTTATTCAGGCAATGACCCATGATGAAGGTTTATACGGATTTAACATGAATGCATCAGGAAGACGCTGTGCTTCGACCGTATTTATCATGATCGTATCAGGTGTAATTCTATGGCTTGTATACGGAGTCGGCGCACGAGATCTTTCCGAGAGACTTGAACATAAGAAAAAACGCAAAGAGTTCTTCAATAAGATTTTCGGTAAGAATAAATCTGAAATCAGCGAAGTTTAAGTAAAGCAGTCCGGCAAATAAATGCCGGACGCTTTAGTATGTGTGCCGGGCATGGCACAGTTCTAACGGGTGAAAGTCCCGTCACAGGTATTTACCGCCAAGTGTAGCGAACCACAAGCCGAAAGCAGTAATGCCAAGGGGGAGGAAGTGGTGTAGCAAAGCCGATGAGCCTACGAACAGAAAC
>CAZALQ010000141.1:0-4439 GCA_964485605.1 uncultured Oscillospiraceae bacterium | reverse complement strand
ATCATCACAAACGGATCTGTTATTTCTGTAGCAGACGGACAGTGCATGATGATTGTTGAAAACGGAAAGGTTGTTGATTTCTGCGCAGAACCCGGTGAATACAAGTATGATGCATCTTCAGAACCTTCTCTCTTTGACGGCGGAAAGCTTTCCGACAACATTAAGAAGGTATTTGAGAACATGGGCAAGCGTTTCACCTTCGGCGGTGAAGCACCAAGAGATCAGAGAGTTTACTACTTCAACACCAAGGAACTTCCTGGAAGCAAATACGGAACAGCTAACCCCGTTCCTTTCAGAGTAGTAGATTCAAGAGCAAACATTGATATCGATGTATCAGTAAAATGCTTCGGTGAATACAGCATCAGACTTACAAACCCGATTCTCTTCTATGCAAACGTTTGCGGAAATGTAGCTAATGTATATCACAAGAGCGAACTTGACGCTCAGATGAAGTCAGAATTCCTTACAGCACTGCAGCCAGCATTTGCAAATATTTCGGCACAGCAGATTCGCTACAGCGAACTTCCTGCACATACACAGGAGCTTGCAAACGCAATGAATGAGCAGCTTTCAGCAAAATGGAGAGATCTCCGCGGTATCGAAATCGTATCCTGCGGTGTTAACTCAATAGTAGCTGATGAAAAGGACGAAGAGATGCTTAAATCTCTGCAAAGGGCAGCAGCTCTTAAGGATCCATCCCTTGGACAGGGATATCTTGCAGGTCAGTTCGGTCAGGCTGCAGTAGATGCAGCTAACAATGAAGGCGGTTCAGGAGTTCTCGGTGTAGGCGTTGTTTCCAACGTTGCATCAGGAGTTGCAGTCATTTACGGAAATCAGGGAGCCGGAGATGACTTGGCAGCATTCAAGGCCAGAGTTGAAAAGCTCACTATGATGAAAGAAGCCGGACTTCTTACAGAAGAAGAATTCAATGCAATGAAGAAGGAACTTCTCGCAAGCATCTAATAAATAGCTAGACCTTTATATGAGTAATGGGGGGGGGATGGCTTTAGCCGTTCCCCTTTTTATTCATTGATAACTCATATTTAGCTTTTCTCAGTTTAAATGTATATATAAGGAGGCTAAAGATGAAACTATTGAAAAATATATTAGTATTAATCCTGGTTGCTGTATTGATTACGGGAATTAGTGGGTGTGCGGATAGAAAACCCAAAGAAGACACTAAGTATACCGGTGTTTATTTTCTCGAATTGCAAAAGGATACAGCAATCATCACTGATACAGATCTGAAGATTGATGCAAAAATATGGAATATATTCTCAATTTCTGAGGAGGAGCTTTTAAGCTTAAAAGAGGGAGATACAATTTCAATTAGCAATCCGGTAGGCTCAGGCTATGAGTATGATGATCTAAAGATTTCCAGCATCAAGCCTATGGAATCTATTCAACCTGAGGAGCCATCTAATACTGTATACCAGTCGGATGGAAAAAATCTGTTTTATATAATCAATAATGATGAAATAATATATTTCTATGGTAACTAAACTTATCATAATGATGAAACAAATCCTCAAAAACTTGTTGATTCTAGTTACTATGGGTTCCTTCTTTCTGGGGATGAGTATATCTTCGTGTATGTTGATCATGGAAAAATGTATGAACATTTAAAGTATTACGATACAGTTCAGGTCACTTTTGATAAAAGCTCTAACATCACATATAACGAAAACGATGAAGCTGAGGGAATTAAAGTCAGTTTTAAAGATTTACTAAACTATGATGTGCATAAACTGAATGCATACGGGTTGACAGATAATCAAGTATATTTTGCATCTATTATGCCTCACTTTGACGATATCTTTAGGAAAAATGTTAACAATTAGGATATGAATTTATCATAAAGAGACATGTATCCTTTAAAGATTTTTACCTCTTTGCATGGTATAATTACCTTGCAGAGAGGTATTTTTAATTGCAAAAAGAAAATCAGTTTTTGTATGTCAGGAATGCGGATATGAGAGTCCTAAATGGATGGGCCAATGTATTTGCGGTGCATGGAATAGTTTTGTAGAAGAAGTTGTAAGGGATGAGCCTAAAAGCATCTCTGTTTCGGTTAAGACTTCTGCTGTTCAGGATGCAGTACCTGTAAGTGAGGTTTCAAAAACTCAGGGAAAGAGAATTGATACGGGTATAAAGGAACTGAACAGAGTTCTCGGCGGTGGCATGGTTGAAGGATCTCTGACCCTCATTTCCGGAGAGCCGGGAATCGGTAAATCGACCATAATCACTCAGGCCGCAGCTCATATATCCCAAACTGTCGGCAAGGTTCTTTATGTGTCAGGTGAGGAAAGCGCACAGCAGATAAGACTAAGAGCCGATAGGGTGTGCAAAGGAAGCCTCGATAATCTTTATCTTCTTCCTGAAACAGATTTAGATAGAGTGGTAGAGGTCATTGATAGGCTAAATCCTGTGTTTCTTATCATAGATTCAATACAGACTATGTATACAGAAAGCCTTGATGCAGCTCCGGGAAGCGTATCTCAGGTCAGAGCCTGCGGCAATATAATCATGTCCATAGGAAAGGGAAGGAACATCCCTGTTTTTATAGTCGCTCACGTAACAAAATCCGGTGAACTTGCAGGACCAAAAATCGTCGAACACATGGTTGACGCAGTTCTTCAGTTCAACGGAGAGAGAAGTCAGGATCTGAGAATATTAAGGTGCCTTAAAAACCGTTTTGGTACCACATCTGAAATAGGAGCATTTGAAATGAGAGAGGAGGGGCTTGTCGAAATAGACAATCTTTCCGGGAGCTTTCTCGAAGGGCTCGAGGATGGAAGCTGCGGTGCTGTTGCAACAGCAATTTACGAGGGAACAAGGCCTCTTCTTATAGAAGTTCAAGCTTTGACAAGCACAACCAATGTAGGATTTGCAAGAAGGACAGCCATCGGCATAGATAATCAGAGACTGTCTATGATTATTGCAGTTCTTGAAAAGAAGGCCGGACTTACACTTATTAATAGGGATGTATATGTTAATATAGTCGGAGGGTTGCATCCTGAAGGCACATCAACAGACCTTGCAGTTGCTGCAGCAATATGGTCAGATGAGAAGGGAATTGCCATTCCTGCTGATACTCTGATATTGGGCGAAATAGGCCTTACGGGGGATTTAAGACCCGCTCAAAATGCAGAGAAACTCGTCAATGAGGCTTCAAGAATGGGATTTAAGAAAGTAATCCTTCCGCAGAGAAGTCTTGGAAGAATTCTTAAGAAACCCGAAGGAATAGAACTTATCGGTGTAAGAAGTGTTTCCGATTGTTTAAAAGAGTGTAACAGCTAATAGGAAATATTTGCATATGCTGCGTTAGTTTAGTTCTTTTTCACCATATCTACAAATATCTTGTATAAGATTGGGGTGGATAAGAATTTTGGAGGGTGCGTAATGGCAAAGATACTCATAGTTGACGACGAAGAAAAGATAAGAGAAGTTATCAAGGAATATGCTATCTTCAATGAATATGAAGTTGATGAAGCAGAAGATGGTATGCAGGCTGTCGATAAATGTGCAAAGACAGACTATGATCTCATCATCATGGATATCATGATGCCAAAACTTGACGGATTTACAGCTGTTAAGCAAATACGTAAAGACAAAGATATTCCTGTTATCATGCTTTCTGCAAGAGGCGAAGAGTACGATAAGCTCCATGGGTTTGAACTTGGCATTGACGACTATGTTGTAAAGCCCTTCAGCCCAAAAGAACTTATGGCAAGATGTGCAGCTGTTCTTGCAAGAAAGAGCGGCAAAAAGAACGACTTTGGTGAAGTCTTAAGCTCTGAAGGTATAGTTCTTGATCTTGCAGCAAGAACCCTTGAGATCGACGGAGAAAAGGTCGAGATAACTCTTAAAGAATTCGAAATACTGTCATTCCTTATGAAGAACAAAGGCATAGCCATATCAAGAGAGCGCATGCTTTCCGATATTTGGGGTTATGATTTTTACGGTGATGACAGAACCATTGACACGCATATAAAGAACCTGAGAAACAGGCTCGGTAAATATAGAGAAAAGATAAGTACCGTCAGAGGAGTCGGATACAAATTTGAGGATTAATCCATTCAAAAAAACAGATCGCCCGGCAACCAGCTTAAGAGCAAGACTGCTGGGCATTTTTGTAATTTTCTGTATCACGCTCATGGGACTTTTGTGGGTATTCCAGTCCGGTTTTTTGGAAAGATACTATGAATTCTCAATGGAGCGCAAGTGCAGAAACGGAGTTAATACCATAAGCGATGTATTCGCTAATGATAAGGATTTAAGTTACGATGAATTCTGTGAAATTGTAGGTGAAGTAGCAGAAGGAAACGACCTGTATATTTACATGGAATCTTTGGATGGAGGCTTTACACTTTCATCTACGGACGTATCCTCATCGAGCAGAGTTATGCCTGAGGGAAAGAGAATCTTCTCTGACGCCA
>CAZALQ010000140.1:0-4446 GCA_964485605.1 uncultured Oscillospiraceae bacterium | reverse complement strand
GCTGCAAGCGGCAGGAAGAATGCCATCTCCGGGCGTTTCCATAACCTGCCTTTAAAATACTTTTTTATTATTCCTAACCACATCAGGATCCAGCCGGTAAGTCCGACGAGTCCCGTCGAAAGCAGTATCTGTATAGGCTCGCTATGCGCAGCCAGCACTGTCTTCGATAATATCAGCGGATATTTCGAATAATACGGTCCGAGCATTTCAGGGCCTACGCCGAACAGTTTTCTAATCGGATCCAATTTACGGAATATATCGAATGAACTGATCCAGATATCTCCCCTTCCGGTCCCCCAGTGCGGGCCGAATGTCATTACAGTCCTCGCTATGAAGAATAAAGTAACAACTCCTAATATCGCTTCAATAACGATAACAAGATTTCTCAGGATCTTCTTTAGCGAAGTGTCTTTTATTCTAGCAAACAACACTATTCCGATAATGCCTATTGCGATCATCATTGAGAAGATCTCCGACCTCAGAAGAAACAGTGATATGCCGTTTATCAGCTCCCTTTTAGCTGCAAAAGCCGGGTGAAGCGCTACCAGCATGGAAGCTAACCCGTAGATCATTATCAATACACATGTCCTTACCGAAGACGAGCGGCTTCTGAATAAATACGGTATCGCGAAGAACGCGCAAACTCCTATACCAAGGATCAATCCATCGCTTCCGCAAAGAACCATGTTGATCTCGCCCAGCGTAAGTATGATCAGATATATTACCTTAGACGGTAAGCCCTGAGCTTCAATGAAGAAGCAGGCCAGCATCGGCATAAGCAGGCAAAGATACCCGACGAGCATATTCACATTGCCGATAGTCGATATATACTGATAAAACTCGCTTGGATAAATGTTCTCGTGAAGACCGAACGCATCGATCCCTGCTGAATGCAAGATTCCGAGGACAAATATAAAGCCATTAATCGCTATTACAGGAAGCCACAGGTTCTGCCTTATTCTGAATGACTTCGACAAATACAGGTACAATACCGCAGCCATCAGGAAGGCGAAGCCTCCTACGCACCAGGCCCTGTCACCCCAGAAAGATGCATTGAGATCACCGCAGAGCATGCACGAAACGAGAGCTGCTCCTGCCAGGATCAATATGCCTGAATCGGTAAGTGTCCTTCTAGGTCTTAATGCTGATAATTCACCATCTTTTATAACGTGTATGCATATCAGCGCACAGGCTATGATGCACCCTATATCAAAAGCATGTCCTTTCGCCTGCAATATATTGAAATAATGGTCATCAATATAAAGAGGTACTGCAATGGTCATCCAAAAAAGCGTGAATGCGGCTGCATAATTAACTTTTTTTACCTTGTTTGATCCTGAAGAAACAGCCATAACTATATCACTTTTTCAAACAGATCCTTCAGCTTATCCGCCTGCTCTTGGTTGGCATGGGCTACTTCTTTTAACTTTTTTCGAGACTGCTTGCCTCGAATGATTGCCAAATCTAACATCCTATGCACCCATGTTGCTGGCAATAACAGAGGCTTTTTATTAAGAACGGGATAGAGATTTTTCATCTTATTAAGTGGCTGAAATACCACTCTAAATATATACTTTAGTCTAGATGCTTTAGATGTATCATGATCCATACCCGTTAGAACATGATTGCTGTTAAGTCCATATGCCCCTGATTTCAGAACATATTCCTCCATCGAATCCAGCGCCTCATTATCTATTTCTGTTTCAATGCAATTTTCTGTATCTATATCAAACCATCTGTCTGTCAAAGCCAGCGCATACTGTTCAAATTTAAGAAGCCCAAAACGATCCAGAAGCTCATTCAGTTCTTCCCTATTCCACTTAGCCCCATAGCGATGATTCATTATCCAGAGATCTATAAAAGATCTGATACCGGTGCCTGAACTTAAGAAATGTCGCATCATATGCATCACTATATATAGGTAATGGTATTTCGGAGTTAGCTGCAAAGTGTAATTGCTTCCTTCGACAGGCTCAGTATGCGTCCAGATATCCATTACCTCTTGAATAGAACAAGCATTCGGAAATTCATTCTTAAATACTTTTTCTCCATATATATTGCCTATGGATTCTATATTAGAATGTATCTCAACAGTCACTACATCTTTTTTAAAGACGCATTCACCTATGAAGCCATGAGATTTATCCTCAAATCCACAAGTTGTTATAGCACTGCGAATTTGTTTGATATCACTCTCTTCCATGAAAAAATCTACATCAGACATAGATCTCATGAAGGGATTGGGATATAAATCCTTTATAATACTACCCTTAAGCAGTAAAGCTTTTGTCTGGCTTTTGTCGAAAATTTCTTCCAGCTCATAAACCGCATTACTCTGTTTTATCTGCTGCGCTGTAATCTTTATTCGCTCCAGATCAAACTTCTTTCTTATATCTTCAGGCACGGAGTTATCATTGCAGATCCTATAGGCGGCCATGCTCGCTATTCCGTTACTCTTAGCCAATTTAAAGACTTTATTATAGTCTATCTCTACTAAACCATAAGTATTCTGTTCATCAAGCATAGATTCATCATGAAGCATTGATTTAATTGTATCAAGAAGGTATTTAGATTCGTTTGTCATATTTAAATTAGTCATTAAAAGTGGAGAAAACTACTTCTGATTCTTCCCCCACCTCCAGGCATCTCTGCACATGTCCTCGATGCCCAGTTCAGCCTTCCAGCCAAGCACGCGCTCAGCTTTGGACGCATCTGCATAGCAGGTAGCGATATCTCCTGCGCGGCGTCCGACGATCTCGTACGGCACCGCTACTCCGTTCACCTTCTCAAAAGCCTTTACCAGCTCCAGCACGCTGTAGCCGTGTCCGGTACCCAGATTGAAGACCTCGCAGCCGGTATGCTCTGCCACATAACCAACCGCAGCCACATGCCCTTTGGCCAGATCCACCACGTGGATGTAATCCCTGACCCCGGTCCCGTCCGGTGTGGGATAATCATCTCCGAATACGTTCAGTTTCGGTCTGATCCCCTCAGCCACCTGGGTAATGTACGGCATCAGATTGTTCGGAATGCCGTTCGGCTTCTCCCCGATAAGCCCGGACTCATGAGCCCCTATAGGATTGAAATACCTGAGAAGCACCACCGACATCTCCGGATCCGCCACGCACACATCCTTCAGGATCTGCTCGATCATGGATTTGGTCCAGCCGTAAGGATTCGAGCAGCCCAAAGGCCCCGACTCCTCTGTAAGAGGCATCTCCTCCACCTGACCGTATACGGTAGCCGAAGAACTGAAGATCAGATCTTTGCACCCATGCTTCCTCATCACTTCCAGAAGCGTCAGCGTCGTGTCCAGATTATTGCGATAGTACTCGATGGGCTTTTCAACAGATTCACCCACTGCCTTAAACCCCGCAAAATGAATCGCAGTGTCAATATCATTTTCGCAAAAAACCTTCTCCAGAAAAGCGTGATCCGCGACATCTCCCTCATAGAACAAAGGCCTTTTTCCCGTGATCTGTCTGATCTTATCAACGACAGACGCATCGCTATTAGACAAATCATCCGCAATAACAACGCTATATCCTGATTCAATTAATTCCACAGCAGTATGGGATCCAATGTATCCAGCACCACCGGTAAGAAGAATGTTCATAGTTTACTTACATCTCCATTAATTGTTCTTTATTAATCTATGTTTGATAACGATCACCATTATCATCGATCCCACAGCTACCCCTGCCGAATCGATGCACACGTCCAGCAGCTGGCACGCCCTTTCAGGAACGAAATACTGATGTATCTCATCAGACGCAGCATAGGCTGTGCCCAGCATCCAGGACATGAACCAAACGCGTACGCTGCCAAGCGATATACCTTTCATAGCATAAAAGTCTCTGACGTTTGTAGTAAGGCAACCTCCCAGCACTGCAAACTCCGTAAAGTGCGCCACCTTTCTAATAACCATGCTTAAAACTTTCAAATCCCATCCCGTAATATCCACAAATAGCCTTACCAGCACATTGCTCTCGAAGCTGGATATATCGCCAGGCAGAGCGGACTGTATGAAAATGAAGGACATAATAGCGATTGTAAAATAATAATTTATTCTTCCATTAGTCTTATTTGAATTTTTAATCTGATACATAAACTCCTTGTATATAAAAATTATTTACTCCGCTATCTATCAAAACTCAGAAATTATTTTTTCTTATCACTTAAATATCTACTAATCGCCTCTTTCACCATTTTATCTTTCAAAGAGAACAATACATTCCAGGAAAAAACTAACACCAAACTTAATAGTAGGGCTACCCATGAATTACTCCACTTTAGCACATCAACAGCAATGCGTATAATAGCCACTGGAGCCCATAGAAGTATATAGTTTTTCAAAGGAACTATATTTTTACCAATCCATCTACATACTGAATAATACTTGAAGGAACCCTCAATTATAGCTTGTACACATAGTCCATATATAGG
>CAZALQ010000139.1:0-4490 GCA_964485605.1 uncultured Oscillospiraceae bacterium | reverse complement strand
GCTGATACGATGAATCCCGGGGTGCATATTCCGCACTGGAGTCCGCCGTACTTGAGGAATGCCTTCTGAAGAGGATGAAGATGCATTGCTGTTCCGATTCCTTCGATTGTTACGATCTGATCGAAATCTTCTACTTTCTTCATCTTCTTTGAACATGCTCTTACTACTTCTCCGTTGAGAACTACTGAACATGCTCCGCATACGCCGATTCCGCATCCGATCTTTGTACCGGTAAGTCCTATTCTTCTCAGTACATCGGCCAGGGAATCGTTTTCATAATCGTATACGACCATTCTGTCGGCTCCGTTGATGTTGAGCCACTGTTTCTTTAAACGATGTTCCAATTTTTCCTCCTAAAATATACAAATGTAAAATCAACGCATATATTATATCTTATGAGCAATTTTTCATCAACACAAAGACATTGAAAAATAGCTTATATTTGTGTTTTTTTCGAAACACATATATGTTAAGAATAACAAAAAAAAGGCGCATATCCCGAAAGGATATACGCCTTAAAAATCATACTTATATTCCTAGATGAGTCCGGCTCCAAACCAGCCTGCAAATACCAGTGCAACAACTGTCATAAGCTTGATAAGGATGTTAAGAGAAGGTCCGGATGTATCCTTGAAAGGATCTCCTACTGTATCTCCGACAACTGCAGCCTTATGAGCTTCAGAACCCTTGCCACCGAAAGCACCGCCTTCGATATACTTCTTAGCATTATCCCAAGCACCGCCTGCATTGGACATCATGATAGCAAGGAGAACACCTGCTGTAAGGGATCCGCCGATCATTCCGCCGAGTGCATATTTGCCGAGAACAAATCCTACAACTATAGGTGCTATAACTGCCATGATTGCAGGAACGACCATTTCCTTAAGAGATGCAGCTGTTGAAATATCTACGCAGCGTGCATAATCAGGTTTGGATGTACCTTCCATGATGCCTGGATCTTCGTGGAACTGACGGCGAACTTCTTCGATCATATGATTTGCTGCTCTTGAAACTGCATTCATTGTAAATGCAGAGAACATGAACGGAAGCATTGCTCCTATAAGCATACCTACGATTACCTTAGGATCAAGAAGGTTGACAGGCTCTGTTATATTTGCAGCATCTGCATAGGATGAGAAAAGAGCGAGTGCTGTAAGTGCAGCAGAACCGATTGCAAATCCCTTTCCGATTGCAGCTGTTGTGTTTCCGACAGAGTCAAGTTTATCAGTGATATTACGTACTTCCTCGGGAAGTCCGGACATTTCAGCGATTCCGCCTGCGTTATCTGCTACAGGACCGTAAGCATCAACAGCAATTGTCATACCTGCTGTTGAAAGCATACCGACGGCAGAAAGCGCAATTCCGTAAAGACCTGCTACCATGTATGCAGCAAGAATGCCTACTCCGATGAGAAGAATAGGCCATACGGTTGAAAGCATTCCAACGCCAAGACCTGAAATAATAGTAGTACCTGCACCTGTCTGAGATGCTTCGGCAATACCCTTAACGCTCTTGTAATCAGCTGATGTATATACTTCTGTAATTTTGCCTATTGCTGTTCCTACTACGAGGCCTGCAATAATTGCAATTGCGCATTTGAAATCGCCAAAGAAGCTCTTTGAAAGAACTACTGATACAACTGCAGATACGCCGGCTGCAAGATATGTACCAAGGTCGAGAGCCTTTGCAGGATCGGAGTTGTCATCACCCTTAACGGAAATAATACCGATAAGCGATGCAACGATGCCTGCGGCTGATACGATGAGCGGGAATAAAACGCCGCTCTCATGGTTATAGGCAAATCCTCCTGCAAGAGCAAGAGTAATTGCAGATATGATGGAACCTACATAAGATTCGAAAAGATCGGAACCCATGCCGGCGATATCACCGACGTTATCTCCTACGTTATCAGCGATAACTGCAGGGTTACGAGGGTCATCCTCAGGGATTCCTGCTTCAACTTTTCCGACAAGGTCTGCTCCAACGTCAGCAGCTTTTGTATAGATACCGCCTCCTACTCTTCCAAAGAGAGCCATGGAAGAAGCGCCGAGGGAGAATCCCATAAGGCATTCGCCTGCTACATCGTTAGGGAGCACTGCAACTGTAAGTCCGACTCCGAGAAGTCCAAGACCAACAACGCAAAGACCCATAACTGCACCTGATCTGAATGCAACTTTTAAAGCTGCCTTCATACCGCCTTCTTTTGCGGCGTTTGTTGTACGAACATTTCCTCTTGTTGCAACCTGCATTCCGAAAAAGCCTGCCAATACGGAGAATACCGCTCCGAATACATAGAGGCCAGCAGTAACCCAGCTGATTCCAAAACCGAGTACTATGCTTAGGAGAATAACAACTATGATCATAGTTTTGTATTCTCTCTTCAGGAATGCCATGGCGCCTTCATGAATGAAGCCTGCCAATTCGGTCATTCTCTCGTTACCTGTGCTCTGCTTGCTGATCCATGAAGCAAGAACTGCGGCAACTACAAGTGCTACGATGCCTATGCACGGGGCAACGTAATACCAAAAGTTCATTTTGTAAGTTCCTCCTTAAGATAAGATTGTTTACTTAATTGCCAGTAAGACTACTGTGATTATGACAAAAACAATGCTCAAACCAATGGTAAGTTTATTGAGCAATGCATCATATCCTTTGCTTTTTTTCTTAAATGCGCTGGAAGCTCCTGCACCTGCGATGGTTGAAGAAAGACCTTCTCCATTGGATGACTGAAGCATTACAGCAACGATCAGAAGAAGGGAGATAACTCCCAAAATTATCATTAATACTGTTCTCATTCTAAAATATACCTCCACATGAGATAACGGACATTTTACCACAGCCTTTTTTCAAAGGCAAGTATTTTTAAAAATGAACTATCTCAAGAAAATCTGCAGGTTTAAGGCTTGCGCCTCCGACTAATGCTCCGTCGATGTCGGGCATGTTCATAAGTTCTGATGCGTTTGCAGGCTTTACGGAGCCGCCGTACTGAATGATTATCTCTTCAGATACATCGCTTCCGTAAAGGCTCTTGAGAACTTTTCTTACATGTGCGCACATATCCTGAGCCTGCTTTGGAGTTGCTGTCTTTCCTGTTCCGATAGCCCAAATAGGTTCGTAGGCAACGGTGATCTTCACAGCATCTTCTTTGGATATACCCTTAAATGCTGCAACTACCTGTTTCTCAACAAATTCCTTTTCGCCGCCTGCCTCTCTTGTTTTGAGATTTTCGCCGACACAAAGGATCGGAAGAAGTCCAATGCTTAATGCCTTTTTAAGCTTCTTATTAACTGTTGTATCTGTTTCTTTGAAATACTGACGTCTTTCCGAATGCCCTATTATGCAGTAGCTTACGCCGATGCTCCTTAGCATTTCTCCGGAGACTTCTCCTGTATATGCGCCTTCGGTCTCAAAGTGCATATTCTGAGCTGCGACTTTAATGTCGCTTCCCTTAAAGGCCTTAACAAGAGTTTCAAGATCTATGTAAGGAGCTGCAATTGCAACCTTTACACTGCTTGCTTCATAAATCTTAAGGAATTCTGCTGCAAATACTTTTGCTTCCTTAGGATTTTTGTACATTTTCCAGTTTCCTGCTATAAAAGGTACTCTCATTTATTTATCCTCCAATGCTGCAACACCGGGGAGCTCTTTTCCTTCGAGGAATTCAAGGGATGCTCCGCCGCCTGTAGAAATATGAGTCATCTTATCGTCAAATCCGAACTGCTTTACTGCAGCAGCGCTGTCTCCTCCGCCTATTACGGTAACAGCATCGCTTTCCGCCATAGCCTTTGCAACAGCCTTTGTTCCTTCCTGGAAATCAGCAAACTCAAATACTCCCATAGGGCTGTTCCATACAACGGTTCCGGCATTCTTGATTTCAGCTGAGTATGCTTCTATGGTCTTAGGGCCTATATCCATTCCCATCCAGCCATCAGGCATTGATTCGGAATCAGCAAAGCATGTATCGCAGCCGTCTTCGAACTTGTTTCCGCACTTGCTGTCTAAAGGAAGCATGAGCTTTACGCCCTTTTCCTTTGCTTTTCTTTGAAGCTCTAAAGCAAGGTCAAGTTTATCTTCTTCGCAAAGGGATGTTCCGATGCTGTACCCGTTTGCTTTAAGGAATGTATATGCCATTCCTCCGCCGATAATAATGGTGTCTGCCTTTTCGATGAGGTTCTCTATAACGCCGATCTTGTCGGAAACTTTTGATCCACCCAGTATTGCAACAAAGGGTCTCTTTGGATTGTTGAGTGCATCGCCGAGGAATTTAAGTTCCTTCTCAATGAGGAATCCGGATACGGCCGGAAGATATTTTGCAATTCCTGCAGTGGATGCATGAGCTCTGTGAACTGTACCGAAAGCATCGGATACATATATATCTGCAAGAGATGCGAGATCCTGCGCGAATACAGGATCATTTTCCTCTTCTTCGGGCCTGAAACGGAGATTCTCAAGAAGAACTACGTCTCCGGGATTGAGATCCTTTGAAGCAT
>CAZALQ010000138.1:2877-4505 GCA_964485605.1 uncultured Oscillospiraceae bacterium | reverse complement strand
TATCTCCGAGCTCTGCAGGTCTTTCTACGCTGACAAGTCTTGCGTTCTTAGATCTTAAGTTATCAATTTCAATAGTGACGTCATCGTCATCTATTACCATAGGCTTAAACTCTACCTTAAGTCCTTTATATTTTTTGAGTTCAACTTCAGGAGATACTGTTACTGTAATCGTAACTGTGAATCCCTTTCCCTGCTCAAGTTTTTCATCGCCAAACTCAAGTGAAGGTCTGTCAACCGGATCGAGCTTAAGTTCATCAATTGCCTTTGGATAGGCATCATCTACCATGTTGTTAATAGCAGTTTCAAAAAATACGGATGAACCATATCTTTTTTCAATGATACTGCGGGGAGCTTTTCCCTTTCTGAATCCATCTACTGCAATTTTGCCTCTCTCCTGAAGATATGCTTTCTGAAGAGCTGCCTCAAATTCTTCTGCGCTGAATTCGATAGTGAATTTAGCGTTGTTTCCTTCTTTTTCTACAAATAAAGCTTTCATTAATATATATTCCTCCTTAATTATCCCATAGTGGGACAAGTTAGGATTATATCACAAGAGTGGGGTGCTTGCAAAGAAATAAACACTTGCAAAGTAATAATAATCATGGTAACATCACACTACTTTTATGGAACAGGAAACAAAATATACAATTAAAGATGAGAATACCGCCGATTCTATATGGGAAGAGGTTCTTTCAGGCAAATACGGAGATCCAATGGGACCTGAATCCGTGTTTTTGGAAGGCGCATATTTTGATACAAAAAGCCAGCTTCTTAAAAAAAATCACATAGCTCTAAGGGTCAGATGCGAAGGATCCATCTGCTTTGCCACCATGAAATGGGGCGGAGGCAAAGTAAGCCAAGGGCTTCATGTTCACCAGGAGGTCAACATCCCGGTAGATACGGACAGCTGTCTTATCGCTCCTCCAAAAACACTCTTTGATGGCTGCACGGAAAGCTTTAAGCTCAGCGACATCATTGGAGATGAAAGCCTTGAGATGCTCTTTGAATCTCTTGTCACAAGAAGAAGAGCAAAAATCCATTACGGCGCCAGTATCGTAGAACTTGCAATAGACCAGGGAAAAGTCGTAGCAGGTGACAAAGAAGACAATATTTCCGAAATGGAAATTGAACTGTATTCAGGAGATCTTTCAGATGTAATGCTTTTAACAGCGGTCATCGCGGATAAATATAAGCTTGAACCTGAAAACAGATCCAAATACTCAAGAGCTATAGCTCTTCTTGAAAACAAGAAAGATAAATAGACAATATATAATATAGAATAAAACATCAAAGGCCTCGGACATTTATCCGAGGCCTTTTCATTTTGCTTAAGATTAAAGGCAATTTTCCTATTCAGCAGCCATCTTTTTGTATCCTGCGATACGCTTCATGGCATCAGCTTCTGTCATGGACAGGAGTTCTTCTGCTGTTTCAGGGAATTCCTTTACAAGGCTGCTGTAACGAACCTGATTCATGATATATTCTCTGAAGTTTCCTGTTGGATCCTTAGAGTCAAGGGTGAATGGGTTCTTTCCTTCCTCCTTAGAAAGAGGATTGTATCTGTAAAGCTGCCAGTAACCGCATGCTACAGCATCCTTTTCATTGGACTGAGTCCTTGACATGCCGCC
>CAZALQ010000138.1:0-2857 GCA_964485605.1 uncultured Oscillospiraceae bacterium | reverse complement strand
TTGATTCCGTGGTTGATGCAAGGAGCATAGCATATGATAAGGGATGGACCGTGATAGCTCTCTGCTTCCTTTACAGCCTTAAGGAACTGATTCTTATCAGCACCCATAGCGCACTGTGCAACATAAATGTATCCGTAGCTTGCAGCTATCATACCAAGATCCTTTTTCTTGATTTTCTTTCCGGAAGCTGCAAATTTTGCGATTGCAGCAGTCGGGGTTGCCTTTGATGCCTGTCCGCCGGTATTGGAATAAACCTCTGTATCGAATACCAGAACATTGATATCTTCGCCGGAAGCAAGAACGTGATCAAGTCCTCCGAAGCCTATATCATAGGACCATCCGTCACCGCCAAGGCACCATACAGACTTCTTTACGAGGTCGTCCTTTCTTGAAACGACTTCTTTTCCGAGTTTTCCTGCTTTGCCTGTGAGCTTAGCATCTTTAATTGCAGAAAGGAGAGCTTCTGAACGGTCTCTGGAACCTTCGCCTTCATTCATCTCATCGAGCCATGCCTTTGCAGCTTCAAGAACTGCCTTATTCTCAGTTGCTGCACACAGTTCTTCGATGCATCCCTTGAGTTCTTCTCTTCTCTGGCGAACGCCTGTTGCCATTCCGAGTCCATACTCTGCGTTATCCTCAAAGAGTGAATTTGCCCAAGAAGGACCTCTGCCGTTTGCATCCTTTGTATACGGCATTGATGGTGCAGAGCCGCCCCAAATGGATGAACACCCTGTTGCGTTTGCGATCATCATTCTGTCTCCGAAGAGCTGAGTTACGACCTTGATATATGGTGTCTCACCGCATCCTGCGCAAGCGCCGGAGAATTCGAAATACGGATTTCTGAACTGGCTGTCCTTTACGGTCGGCTTAATTGCCTGCGGCTTTTCGCTTACCTTTCTTGAATATTCCCAGTTAGCGGCTTCAGGAAGTTCTTCCTCCAGCGGCGTCATGGTAATAGCCTTTTCCTTTGCAGGACAAATATCTACGCAGTTTCCGCAGCCAAGGCAGTCAAGAGGAGAAACCTGCATTCTGAAGAAGAGTCCCTCAAGGCCCTTTCCTGTTGCCTTGATTGTTGTAAAGCTTTCAGGTGCAGCAGCCTTTTCCTTCTCGTCAAGGAGTACCGGTCTTATGGTTGCATGCGGGCAAACGAATGAGCACTGGTTGCACTGAATACACTTTTCAGGATCCCACTTAGGAACGCTGATTGCAACGCCTCTCTTTTCATATGCAGATGTACCGCTTGGGAAATGACCGTCTTCCATTCCGAGGAATTTGCTTACAGGAAGCTTATCTCCTTCCTGACGGTTCATCGGAACAAGGATTTCATCTATGAACTTAGGATTCTTAGAAGCCTTTGCCTTCTTATCGGTTGCAGTCTTCCAGCTTGCCGGAACTTCAACCTGGTGAAGACCTGTAACGCCCATGTCTACTGCCTTGCAGTTCTGTTCAACAATGTCTTTACCCTTACGTCCGTAAGTATGCTCAATGGATTCCTTGAGATACTTAACAGCATCCTTCATAGGTATTACATTAGCAAGCTTAAAGAATGCGGACTGCATTATCATATTGATATGATTGCCAAGACCTATTTCCTTTGCAATTGCAACTGCATCTATGGTGTAGAACTTAATATTGTTGTTTGCGATGTACTGCTTAAGATATGCAGGAAGGTTCTTATCAAGATCCTTGTCGCTCCAGTTGCAGTTAAGAACAAAGCTGCCGCCTTTTTTAAGTCCATCTATTACATTGTACTGATGTACGTAAGCCTGGTTGTGGCATGCGATGTAGTCAGCTGTTGTAATAAGATATGTGGATTTGATCTTATTCTTTCCGAAACGGAGGTGGGAAATTGTAATTCCGCCGCTCTTCTTAGAGTCATAAGAGAAATATCCCTGAGCATAAAGCTTTGTGTTATCTCCTATGATCTTAATAGCCTGCTTGTTTGCACCTACGGTTCCGTCAGAGCCAAGGCCCCAGAACTTGCAGCGAACTGTACCTTCAGGTTCTGTTGTGATATCAACTGTCTTAAGGGATGAACCGTAAACATCATCTTCAATACCGATAGTGAACTTATCCTTTGGATTTGCTTTCTTGAGGTTGTCAAATACAGCCTTGATCTGTCCGGGTGTTGTGTCCTTTGAACCAAGTCCATATCTGCCGCCAACTATTACAGGAGCGTTCTTATCGCCGTTGTACATTGAGCAAACATCAAGATAAAGCGGATCTCCGGAAGCTCCCGGTTCCTTTGTTCTGTCAAGGACAGCGATCTTTTTAACTGTCTTTGGAAGAACGGCCTTAAGATATTTAGGAGCCCATGGTCTATAGAGGTGAACCTTAACAAGTCCTACCTTCTCGCCTTTTTTAAGGAGTACGTCGATGAGTTCTTCTGCTGTTTCGCAAACAGAGCCCATAGCTATGATGACTCTTTCCGCATCCTTTGCACCGACATAGTCGAAGAGCTTATATTTTCTTCCTGTGATCTTTCCGATTTCCTTCATGTATTCGCTTACGATTTCAGGAAGTGCGTTGTAGTAATGCTGTGAAGCTTCTCTTGCCTGGAAGAAAATATCCGGGTTTTGAGCTGTTCCGCGGATGACAGGATGTTCAGGATTAAGAGCATTATCCTTAAAGTCCTTGACCTGATCCATATCAACAAGACCCTTAAGATCTTCGTAGTCTATAAGCTCGATCTTCTGAATTTCATGGGATGTTCTGAATCCGTCAAAGAAGTGAAGGAACGGAACTCTTCCCTTGATTGCAGAAAGATGTGCAACTGCAGCAAGGTCTTCTGCTTCCTGAACGGAATTAGAGCAAAGGAGAGCAATGAAACTAAGAAACTGCCCGAAATTCTTATTTG
>CAZALQ010000137.1:0-4505 GCA_964485605.1 uncultured Oscillospiraceae bacterium | reverse complement strand
CAGCAAAATCAATGATATCTCCGAGAACCTCATCATTTATGCCCTTTACTACCGTTGGAACAAGGGTAACTGAAATACCGTATTTTTTACAGTTTTCTATAGCCTTTTCTTTTATTGAAAGAAGCTCTCTGCCTCTCAATTGTCTAAAAATGTCATCATTAACCCCGTCAAATTGAAGAAAGACTATATCAAGTCCTGCTTCAGAAAGACTTTTAACAAATGCTTCATCCTCCGCAAGTCTTATACCGTTGGAATTGATCTGAACATAGTTTATGCCCTTCTTTTTTGCATACAGAACAAGCTCCGGAAGATCATCCCTAAGGGTCGGTTCTCCGCCTGATAATTGGAGAAGAGGGTTCTCACCCTTTTTAGCAATAATATCTATATCCTTTTTCAGCTTATCAATAGGCGGGGTATCGACACTTTCACCGCCGTATGCAAAGCAGTAGGGGCAGCGAAGGTTGCAATTCTTTGTGACCTCAAGAATGACGCAGCAGCAGCCCTGCAGATGGTAATCGCAAACATGGCAATTACCGCAGCAATGCAGTTCTTCATCCTCACTTAAAACTTCTTCTCCCGCTGTCCACTCATCAAAATCGAAATAATCCTTCCATACAGCCACGCTGAAATCACCGTGCTCACTGCAAGATTTGTTCAGAAAGATGCCTTGACCGTCATTGTTTCGTTCAAGTACTGCAGGCACCTTCTTTAGGCAAACAGGACAGACAGAAAATATTCTTTTGTAAAAATTATTCTTCACTCAAGTAACCCAAGCTTTAATTCTTAAGATATGTTTTTCTTTAGGTTATATCCGGATGGAAAGCTCTTCGTTTCCTCAAGACTTATTTCAACACAGCAATTATTTTCATCAATATTACCCTTAATACCATCTATGGATAAAATATCATTCTTTACATTTTCCATGTTTACAGGATGACCTTCAAGATATTTTACGCATATTGCCATATGCTGCGCATCCTTGACAGAGATATCAAAATCTACAACTTCATCGCATCTATATACGGCATCTGCTATATCAGACAAAAAGATATTTTCTTTACCCAAATGAATTATACTGCTTTTTCTTCCGTATACTTTTAAAAGTCTTTTCAGCTTTCCTCCGCAGGAGCATTCCTTATCAGTAAACTTTCCTATATCTCCCGTTTTGTATCTGATAAGAGGCATAGCTTTTCTATCCAGGGTGGTTATTATTATTTCACCCTTTCCCTCTTCATCTGTTTCCGGGATCTCATATAAGATATCACAAGGTCTTAAATGGTATCCTTCGTGATTGCTGCATTCTACTCCTCCGAAAATGCACATCTCCGTCGAGCCGTAATGCCTGTGAACTGTGCATTCCCAAAGCTTTTCAAGCCTCTGAACTATAGAATCCGGAACTACATCGGCACTTAAGTTGGCGCTTCTGATAAATACTTTTTCTGGATTTCCAAACCTCTTTCCGTAACTTGCAAGAGCCGCTGCATGCCATGGAACAGCCTCTATTACCTCCGGCTTTAGATCCATGAGTTTTTCATATGCTTCCTTGATATCTGTTACACTGCCGAATACATCTATAGTCATGCCAAGAGGTGTAACTGCCTTATATACAAGATCTCCGATGCTTCCCGTGCTGTTTCCGGACATAAGGACAAGCATCTTTTCTCCTCTTTGGCAGTTCATAACCTCATATCCCTTTTGGATAAATTCAATGGCTCTTCTTTGATCGTCCTCATCAAAAGACAGCCTTTTTTGCATACCGCCGGTCCCAGTCGTAGGTACTGTAACTATGCGGTCAACCGAAGCTGCATCAATGCATCTGAATCTCCACTCATTCCCCGCTAAATCTTTTTCTGATGAAGTAGGAAGCAATTCTATATCATTAAGATCTTTTATATCATCCGGATCTATATCTTTATATTTTTCTGCATAAAAATCACTGCGCTCTTTTGCATAGCGCAGTGTTCTTTTAAAAGCCTCGAGCTGATATTCTTCTACCCTTTCCTGTGAAAGCTCTTTATATGAAATTCCAATTCGTTTTGCAACAAGCTCATCAACAGGAATGCCGCCGGCATCCGTTTTCAAAGAAAAACTATTCACCTTATTTTTCTTCCAGCATGCTTTCTATTTCATGCATTTTCCCTCTTACGAGATCTTCAGGAATATATACCTGTCCGCATACAGGACACTTAAGAACCGGATGTGTAAGTTCATGTCCAAGATACTGAAACACAGTAGGTGTTTCCACCAGTTCGACATTACATTTTCCGCAGATCATTCCATATCCTCCTTTATATCCATGCGATGAACATATGATTCTATTACCTCTATACATTCGGCTCTCTTTATGTAGCTTACCCAAAGGGTTATACTTCCTATCTTTTTATGGCTATGATATATATCCTTTTCTGAATCATACACAAACAGATTATTAGCCTCAGCATATTCGACAGCATCGCCAACCTGAGAAACATCTATTCCGTCTTTGCACAGCTTTGCAAGAAGCTCATTGGAAATTCGAATTTCTTTGTTATCCATCGCAGTTTCCTTTCGTTTATCACCGTATTATATCATGCAGACTATATTCGCGAAAGAACAATCAAAAAAGCGGACCTCTTTTTAAAGAGATCCGCTTTTAAACCTATCTGCTTAGCTATTACATCATGCCGCCCATTTGCTGCTGCATCATAGCTTTCTGCTGCATCTTTTCCATATCGGCTTCTGCCTTATAATCGATGATGCCTGCTTCTGTTGTCAGGAGCAGTGAGGATGCAGATGCTGCGTTCTGAAGTGCTGATCTTGTAACCTTGGCCGGGTCTACAATACCTGCAGCGATCATATCTTCATATACTTCTGTTGCTGCATTAAAGCCTACGCCCTGTTTTGCATTCTTTACAGCATTTACAACAACGCTTCCTTCAAGACCTGCGTTCGTTGCGATCTGTCTTACAGGCTCTTCCAGAGCTCTTACGATGATGTTAGCACCTGTTCTTACATCGCCTTCAAGGGTTGCTGCATATTCTGCTACTGCAGGAATGATGTTTACAAGAGCTGTGCCGCCGCCTGGTACTATACCTTCCTCAACTGCTGCCTTTGTAGCGTTAAGAGCATCTTCGATACGGAGCTTCTTTTCCTTAAGCTCTGTCTCTGTTGCTGCACCGGCTTTGATAACTGCTACGCCGCCTGCAAGCTTTGCCATTCTTTCCTGAAGCTTTTCCTTGTCGTATTCAGATGTTGTATTTGCATAGATGGACTTGATCTGTCCGACTCTTGCTTCAATCTCTGCCTTGTTTCCGGCTCCGCCGACAATGGTTGTGCTGTCCTTTGTGACCTTAACTGTGGAAGCCTTGCCAAGAAGATCGATAGTTGCTGTCTTAAGCTCATATCCGAGTTCTTCGGAAATAACTGTACCGCCTGTCATGATAGCGATATCTTTGAGCATATCCTTACGTCTGTCACCAAATCCGGGAGCCTTTACTGCGCAGACATCGAGGATTCCACGGAGCTTGTTGACAACAAGTGTTGCAAGGGCTTCGCCTTCGATGTCCTCAGCAATGATAAGGAGTTTCTTGCCCTGCTGAAGTACCTGCTCAAGGAGAGGCATTACTTCCTGGATGTTGGAAATCTTCTTGTCTGTAATGAGGATGTATGGATCCTGCATTACGTTCTCCATCTTTTCTGTATCAGAGATCATATATGCACTTACATAACCTCTGTCGAACTGCATACCTTCTACAACCTCAAGAGTTGTTCCCATGGACTTGGAATCTTCAACGGTAATAACACCGGATGTTCCCACCTTATCCATAGCCTGTGCGATGAGTCCGCCTATTTCTTCATCTCCGGAAGATACCATTGCTACCTGCTTGATAGCTTCTGTTCCCTTGACCGGAATAGCTATTTTCTTAAGCTCTTCTACTGCTACATCTACAGCACCCTGGATACCTCTCTTAAGCACCATCGGGTTTGCTCCTGCTGCAACATTCTTGAATCCTTCATGAATGATTGCCTGTGCAAGAAGTGTAGCTGTTGTTGTACCGTCACCTGCCACATCGTTTGTCTTGGAAGCAACTTCCTTAACAAGCTGTGCGCCCATGTTTTCAAAACCGTCTTCAAGCTCGATTTCCTTTGCGATGGTAACACCGTCGTTGGTGATAAGAGGTGAACCGTAGGTTTTAGCTATAACTACGTTTCTTCCCTTAGGACCGAGTGTGATCTTAACTGTATTTGCAAGCTGATCTACGCCGCTTTGAAGTTTTCTTCTTGCGCTTTCTCCGAAATCAATTTCTTTTGACATTTCCAAAAACCTCTCTACTTAACTACTTTAGCCAGAATATCTTTGGCTTCTAAAAGCAGGCAATCTTTGCCGTCAACGTCAAAGGATTCTCCTGCGAACTTTGAATAAATAACTCTGTCGCCGACCTTAAGCTCTTCAGGAGCTTCAGGACCTACTGCAACTACTGTTGCCATTGTGCTTTCTTCCTTTGCAGATGCTGCAAGAAGAAGTC
>CAZALQ010000136.1:3732-4543 GCA_964485605.1 uncultured Oscillospiraceae bacterium | reverse complement strand
ATTTTAAAACCCCTTTCATTAGAGTTTTTTGTCTAACGAAAGGGGTTCACTTCATGTGCGCATGGGTTTTTGTCATTTATTCGTACTTTGTTATTTTTGTAGGCATTACGCTGTTTCGCCCAAGGACCTTATCTACGTTAAGAACGAATTGCTCAAGCATGTCGTTGGGTACATAGGCCTGGAGCATTCCTGCAAAACCTCCGCCCATTACTCTGCATGCGCCCCTTCCTGCAAGATAGAATTTTGAAGTTATTATGGCAAAGGCAAGGCCTTGATTTTCTATGGCTCCTGCCGGTATTACATTCTGAAGGAACATCCAGGATGAATTGCCGCTTCTGTCCACTGCATCAAGATATCCGTCTATATCGTCAGCTTTGAGCATCTGGGCCATCTGATCTACTCTGAAGTTTTCGTTGAGTACATGCATGGCTCTGAGCATGGCTCTGTCGCCTGCATATTCTCTTGCCTGGGCAAGCTGCCTTGCGAATTCTCTCTTATTTACCTGAGACAAATTATCTTTATAGAAGTAATTTGATACCTTTGTGATCTCTGCAGGGATTTCAGCATAGTAGTCTGTCAAATCTGCATGGTCTGTATGGCTGTCTATGATGCAAAGGGTATATCCCTTTTTCTCGAAATCGTAATCGATTCTTTCTACTATAGGTATAGGGTTGCCGAAGTCTATTTTTATGATTCCGCCGTAAGAGCATGCCATCTGGTCCATAAGGCCGCAGGGTTTTCCGAAGAAAACATTTTCGGCATATTGAGCATTCATGGCAAGGGTCGTTGGGTCTGTATGGCAGTCAAAGAG
>CAZALQ010000136.1:0-3722 GCA_964485605.1 uncultured Oscillospiraceae bacterium | reverse complement strand
TATGATTCTTCCTATGAGTACTTCAAATGCTGCTGAACTTGACAGGCCCGAACCCTTTGGGACATCGGATACGACATATGCATCAAAGCCTGAGACTTTTTCATATCTTGACGCCATTCCGCGTATTAATGCAGCTGTTGTATTCTGTTCCTTTACCTGAGGCTTAAGAGTTCTTAAATTAACAGATATGAGCTCATAGCCTTCTGAGTACACGTTTATAGTACCTGTATCATTTTTTGCTGCTACCGCTTTGATCGGCAGATCTATGGTTGCTGCAATTACATGGCCATGTTGATGATCTGTGTGATTTCCTGCAAGTTCGGCTCTGCCGTAAACAATGAAATCCTTTTCAGGTTCTCTTCCGAACCTTTGTTGGAAGTTTTCTTTTAATTTATTGATATCACTCATAAATTTTCACCATAATTTCCTAAACCATATTATTATACCATTCCTTTTATACTTTATACACAAAAATATTCATGATATAATTTTGCGAGAGAAAAATAAGGAGGTAAAGAGGATGGAAGTTGCAAGAAGCAATTACATTAAAGACAATAAAGCTCTGTTTAAAAAGCTTCAGAGCCTGCTTTCTGAAAAGTATGACTATGCTTCCGTGCTTGTTTGCGACGGGCGTCAGCAAAGCTTTGCTGTAAGTGCCCAGGGAGTCCGCATTTCTGATGGCAATATGTTCGGAAAGAGGGGATTTGTCGTAAGAGTTCACGGCGGCAAGGCATATGCCGAATATGCGGGCAATGAGATAAGCGAAGATAAGATTCCGGATATATTAAAAGAGATAGACGGAAGGCTCGCTGAGATGGCAGATTCATGGGACAGATATATTACTCCTGTCATTGAAGAAGAAAAGACAGAGTTTATCAAATGCACTGAATATGAGATTCATCCCGAAGAAATGGGCGATGAAAAAATCATAGAAAAGCTGGCTGATATCAGAGAAAAGACCAAGGCTCTTGACGAAAGACTCCTTGACTGCTCCGCAAGCCTTTCATACCAGTACTACAACAAGCTCTTTCTGTCCGATAAAAAGGATCTTGAGGAAAATGTTCTTTGGACCTGCGGCTCCTTGGCTGTGCTTGCAGCAAGAGGCCAGGAGATCAAGGATTCATATAAGGGATTCTCTATCCTGGGCGGAGCTGAGCTTTTGGATGAAATGGAAGGATACGGTCCTAAACTTGTCAAGACCTGCATAGAACTTCTCGACAGCGAACCTATGATTCCGGGCGAGTATGAATGCATATGCGCTCCTGAAACAACAGGTATGATAGTTCATGAAGCCTTCGGTCACGGCGTTGAAATGGATATGTTCGTAAAGGACAGAGCTCTCGCCAAAAACTGCATAGGAGATATGATAGCTTCAGAACTTGTCACCATGAGAGACGGAGCTGCATCCGCAAAGGAGGTTGCATCCTTCTTCTTCGATGATGAGGGCGTACTCGCTCATGATACTCTTGTTATCGACCACGGAAAGCTCGTATCAGGATATGCAGACGCTGTATCAGCAGCAAGGCTCGGTGTTGAGGCTACAGGAAACGGCAGAAGAGAATCTGTCGAAAGAAAAGCATACACGAGAATGACCAACACCTTCTTTGAGGGCGGACATGATAAGGTCGAGGACATGATCGCATCCGTAAAATACGGCATGCTCCTTGAAAGTCCGTCATCCGGAATGGAAGACCCAAAGAACTGGGGAATCCAGTGCATGGTAAGCATCGCAAGGGAGATCAAAGACGGTAAGCTTACGGGAAGGATCTTCTCACCCTGCGTTCTTACAGGCTATGTTCCGGATCTACTTAAATCCATTTCCATGATGTCGGAAAAGGTCGAACTCGGCGGATCCGGCGCCTGCGGAAAAGGCTACAAAGAATGGGTTAAGGTCTCTGACGGCGGCCCCTACATCAAAGCAAAAATTCGTTTAGGTTAAAGGAGGCGCCTCATGCTTAAGAAGATATTAAATATATTGGAAGAAACAGGTGTAAAGACCTGGAGAGTATCCGAGGTGATCACAAAGACTGCGGAGCTTTACTTCATCAAAAAGAAACTGGATATTCCAAGGATCAAAGAGCTTTCTCAGTATACGGTAACCGTATTCCGCGATTTTGAAGAAAACGGAAGAAAGTTTAGAGGTGAGAGCAATGCTCTGTTAAGTCCCGGCATGTCAGATGAGGAGATTGCAGACCATATAAAGAGCGCATACCTTGCTGCATCCTTTGTTAAGAATCCGTGGTATGAACTGCCTGATTCTGTTAAGGACGAAAGAAAGAAGAGTACTTCCGAGCTTGCATCTAAGGATGTGGAAGAAAGCGTATTTGAATTTGCAAAGGCCATGTTTGCCGAGGATAATGCCGAAGATGCATTCATCAACTCTGCAGAGATTTTTGCAAACAGAAGATATGAGCACATTTTAGCTTCAAACGGACTTGATGTAAGCTTCGATACGGATGAAATAAGCGGAGAGTTTGTTTCTCAGTGCGTAACGCCAAAGGATGTAGAGCAGTACAGATCCTTTGCCTATGACAAAATCGATGCAGATGCAATTAAACAAAAGGTTGCAGATGCTATTGAAGATGTAAGGGCAAGGGCAAGAGCATCTGAACCGCCTAAAGCAAAGGATTATGACATAATATTAAAGGGAGAACATCTTGCTACTTTATTTGAGTTTTACGGCGCAAGAAGTTCAGCTTCAATGGTCTTCCCGGGATATTCCAAGTGGAAGGTAGGAGACAAGGTCCAGGGGGATAATATTGAGGGCGAAAAGCTTAACCTCTATTTTGAACCCCTTAATCCCTACTCATCTGAAGGAATTCCAATGCCTGAAAGATGTCTCATAAAAGAAGGCGAACTGGAGCTCATTTACGGAAGCACAAGATTTTGCAGATATCTTGGCATAGAGCCCACAGGGGACTACAGAAAGGTTCGCTGTGAAAACGGCACCATGCCCCTTGGCGAAATGAGAAAGGCCGGAGTTCTTGAACCTATTAGTTTTTCCGACTTCCAAATGGATTATATGGACGGACATTTCAAGGGTGAAATAAGGCTGGCTCTTCTTTACAAAGAAGACGGAACAGTTGAAGAACTTACCGGAGGTTCCATAAACGGAAGCCTTCTCGATGTTCAGGAACATCTTCGTTTCTCATTAGAAAAGTATGAAGACAGATCATACGAGGGTCCACTTGCTGTTCTTATCCCAAGTGTTGCGGTTGCAGGCAAATAATTTCAGATTTCACAAAAGATTATCAAGCGATTTTGCAAAATCGCTTGATTTTTTTTGTTTCGATTGCTAATATATGGGTAATTTTGTATTCACGGGAGGCTATTATGGCAATAGACGTAATTGATGAAAAACTTTTAGCTGTTTTACAGGAAAATGCAAGAATATCCATTTCCGAATTATCAAAGAGAATCAATCTTTCTCTTTCTGCTGTTTCAGAGAGACTTAAAAAACTTGAAGCAAGCGGAGTAATTCAGCAATATACGGCAATTCTCAATCCAAGCGAAATGCAAAAAAACGTTCTCGCTATCCTTACCGTGTCTGTAACCGGAAATCCGAAGAATTTTGACTTTGTTAAATATGTAAAGAATAATGATGCAATTATGTCCTGCACAATGGTTACCGGCGCATTTGATTATATAGCTACAGTATGTGCAAGAGACGCATCTGAACTGCAGAATTAGCTCCATGGTGAAGGCTAATAATATCTATTCCT
>CAZALQ010000135.1:0-4553 GCA_964485605.1 uncultured Oscillospiraceae bacterium | reverse complement strand
CTGCAGCTCCTATGAAAGTCCCGATTACAAGACCTATCATATTGATGCAAAAAGCTATAAAGAAGCTTGTTCCCATACCGTTCATGACCCTTGAAAGAATATCCCTTCCAAAGTTATCAGTGCCGAAAAGATGGGCAAAAGACGGAGGCGAAAGCCTTGCAGAGCCATCCATGTATCCGGGATCATAAGGAGTCCAGAAGATCCCTACAATTATTACAGCCAAAAGGAAGGCTGTGATGATCAAGCCGCATTTAAGATACCAATTGTCAGATTTAAATATCTTTTTCATTTGCTCACCTTAATGCGCGGATCTATGAAGGGATAGATTACATCGGCTATAAAATTAACTACAATAACCCATATAACCAAAATAACAACAATAGCTAAAACAACAGGAAAATCTCTGGTCCCTATGGATGAAAGAAGAAGTCTTCCAATGCCTGGGATGGAGAAGATCTGCTCTATGATTATGCAGCTTGCAAGCATCTCAGCAAGAGATACTGCAAGGAAAGAAATAACGGGTATGATCGCATTGTGAAGTGCATGGTAATTAACAGCAGCGCCGGTGTTCATGCCGCGGCTGTATGCAGTCCTTATATAGTCCTTTTCAAGTTCTTCGCCTGTTTGGCTTCTCAGCATCTTAACAGACTGAGCAATTTTAGGAATTGCAATTGAAAGCGCAGGGAAAAACAAATATCCGAAGAATCCTATGGGACTGTCTTTAAATGATACAAAATATCCCGGCGTAAACCAGCGGAACACAAGTCCGAACAGACATGTAAAAAGTATGCCGAAAAAAAATGGAGGAATTGACATTATAAACTGATTGACTATTGTCATAAGCCTGTCAATTTTCGGACTTTTTAGTCTTACCTGAAAAACACCGATAGATATAGATAAAACTGCGGTCATCAAAAAAGCCATCAGTGTCAAAGCGACCGTAGTGCCAAGCTTTGGAAGTACCATGCCTGATACGGGAAGCCTATAACTGTATGACGTACCGAGATTTCCGCAAATGAAATTGCCCGCCCATTCAAAGTAGCGGGTCATAAGAGGTCTGTTAAAGCCGAGCTCCTCTCGGAGCTCGGCAATCTTTTCCGGGGTTACTTCAGGCCCGAGCATCCTTGCTACAGGATCCCCTATGATCTGAAAAGCACAAAAGGCCAGAAATGATACTAAAATAACAGTGATTATTAAATTAATAAGTTTCTTTAGTACGTACTTCATCTATCCTTTTTAAAGGAATTAGTAATGAATAGGTGAAAAATCTATCTTGTAAAGTGGATAGAAAGTATAACCGCTAAGGTCCTTATTTATTGCTACATATTCCGGAAGGTCCTGAATATATGCATTGGCAGCATACTCTGAAAGAATAGCTGCAGCGTCTTTGTAAAGCTGTGTTCTTACTGCATCATCGGTCTCAGCTGTAGCTTTGCTGATAAGAGCATCATACTCCTCATTGCTGAATCCGATCATGTTTTTGCCGTTTGTGCTTACCCAGCGCTGAAGGAGAGCATTTGCTGTAAGAACGGATGCATCAAAACCGGAGATTGTAGAATCAAAATCTCTTCCCTGGTATACATCCTTAAGCCATGAATTCCATTCAACTTCCTTAAGTTCTGCTTTGATGCCTGCATCATTGAGCTGGCGAACAACCACCTGACCTACATTAACATGAGGTGTATAGTTGGAAGGAACTGTGACAGACATGGAAAAACCATCAGGATATCCGGCTTCTGCCATAAGCTCTTTAGCCTTTTCTACGCTGTGCGGATATTTGCCTACGAGGCTTTCATCAAAATATTTTTCAAAGGCAGGATAAATAGATGTGCCGAGCTTTGCTCCGTGTCCTTCTGCTGTAAGCTGAAGTATTTCATCTACATCTATTGCATAGCATATTGCCTGTCTGACCCTTACATCGTTAAAAGGCTCTCTTGCGTTATTAAGATATAAAGCCTGAACAAGCTTCATAGTATCTTCTACGATGTTATAGTCATCGCCAAGGCCCTTGACCTGATCAAGAGTAAGGTGAGCTGCAATGTCGATTGCTCCTGCATTAAGTGCTGCGATCATCGCAGTAGAGTTTTCATAAATATTGCAGGTGATCTTTTTTATATCAGCAGGAATTCCCCAGTATTCGTCAAACTTTTCAAATACTATGTTTTCCTGAACGCTTCTTGATACGAACTTATATGGGCCTGTACCTATAGGAGAAGTAACGACTTCATCAGAAGAACCTTCAGGAATGATATATACAAGAGAGAGGTATGCAAAAAAGTCATTGTTTGCTGCAGGAAGAGTAACGGTTACTGTATTACCCTCACCTACGATTTGAGCATCATTAAGGATGCCGGGAAGACTGGAGTCTACAGTGATATTTTTGCATGTTTCGAAGGAATAAAGAACATCATCAACTGTCATGGTCTTGCCGTTGTGGAATTTGACTCCGTCCTTAAGTGTAAATTTATATACTTTGCCGCCCTCTGAAATATCGGTCTTATCAACAAGAGCCTGAACATACTCACCTGAAGGCATTACCTTGTATAAGCCTTCATATACGTTGGTCATGATTTCCTTTGTTCCGGCTGCAGTCATTTGATATGGATTAAGGCTGTCTCCAAGATCCTGACCTATTCCGATAACGATTTCATTGTTTTGTTTTCTTTCGCTCTGCTTATTTCCGCAGCTGCAAAGTGAAAATACCATTACCGCTGCCAAAATCAGTGCTATTGCTTTCTTTTTCATTTTTTTCTCCATATATAACTATTTTGCTTTTCTCAAGCTAATAAATATTAATACCGCTACAGCACATATTCATTGGACAAAAAACCAAAAATATATACTAATCGCGGTATTATATATTCTTTCGAGCTAAAAGTCAAAAATATGGTACTTATCTAACCCATTCCCATAGCTTCTTTTTTGTGAACATTGATTTCCAGCTGATATTTCCCTGAAATCTCATTTAAAGCATCAAGTATTACCTTTTCCATGATGTCAGCAGGACATGCTCCGCTTCCGTTTAGAATAAGTGCTATTGCCGTACATGGTTTTGTAAACTTGTGAGTGACTTCTATTTCTCTGTCTGTCCCAATGAGGTCAACCTTTCCATAGTCACCTTCAGGTTCCCACGAAAGGAGCTTTAAATGAGGTATTTCATATCCGGCTGACTTTATACTCTCTTTCACATTTTTCGCCAGCTCTAACAAGTATGCATTTCCATCAAAGTCATCACAGCAGACGGTCAATGTGCACTGCAGATAGAATTCGCTCATCTTGCTCATGGCAAAACTGAAATCTGCGCCGCCGTACCCTATGTCCGGTTTTCTCATAGAAGCATGACCGTCCTTTAATGCCACGGCCAAATCTTCGAAGCCCTCTCCTGTAATAGCACTGATTGCAACAGCCTCTGCAAGAGGATAATTAATCTCAAGCCATGCAAGATCCTCATTTTTCTGTTCTTCATTCAAAAGGTCGCATTTATTAAGAACGATCAAGTCCGCCTCTGTAAGCTGTGTATCATACAGGTATTTCAGATCTCCGCTGTTGCCGCTTCTTAATAGGTCGACTGTTTTAGGCTCAACGAGTACTGTAAAAGGAGCAAGTTCAAACTTGCCGGGATACTTTTCCGTAAGCCCATGGTATACATGCTCCAAAGCCCCTACTCCAAATCCGGGGATATCTGAAATAACAAGTTCGCAGCCCTCATCATAATATCCATCAAGTCTGTCTGCCAATTGTTCATTTACATAGCAGATGCAGTCATCTGTAATCTCCGAAGCA
Source organism: uncultured Oscillospiraceae bacterium (assembly GCA_964485605.1). GTDB lineage: Bacteria > Bacillota > Clostridia > Peptostreptococcales > Anaerovoracaceae > RUG13409. The sequence continues at coordinate 770 of CAZALQ010000135.1, read as the reverse complement.
TCGCATCCCGAAAACTCTGCCAGCTTGTTGTCAGCAAGAGTAACTCCATGTCCAAGATCATTGGAAATCATAGCTGCTTTTCCAAAATGCTTAGAATAATACTTTGTAAAGTTAATCATAGTAGTTGTTTTCCCACTTCCAAGGAAACCGCTGAAAACTGCAAATTTTCTCACAATTAATTTCCTCCTAATTGTAATTATTTAAAATTTTGCATATCGATTTTAGCAAAACCGAAAATTGCTTTCAAGGTTGTTTTATGCTAACTTTATATATATGGAACTACAATTTACGGGAGGCACCAATGTATTACGATAGAACAAATCAGGCTATATTAGCTGTTAGTTTTGGTACGAGCTTTAACGGAAACAGAAGCATCACCATAGGAGCCATAGAAAGCACCCTGGCAGAATGTTTTCCTGAGTATACTGTAAGAAGAGCTTTCACTTCCGGTATGATTGCAGCAAAGCTTCTGAAAAGAGACGGAATTGTAATAGATAATGTTGAACAGGCTTTATATAAACTTGAAAAGGAAGGTTTTTTAAGAGTAATAATTCAGCCTACCACCCTGCTTGAAGGGGATGAATATTCAATAATATCTGAGATTTCAAAAAGATTCGAAGACAGGTTCGTAGAGATCAGGATAGGCCACTCACTTCTCGGCACTGAGGAAGATATTGAGAAAATTGCGGAGATACTTGATCGTATTACAAAGGATTATGACACAGAAGACACTGCAAGAGTGCCTGGCATGCTATTTCTGTGAAGCCGTT
>CAZALQ010000134.1:0-4559 GCA_964485605.1 uncultured Oscillospiraceae bacterium | reverse complement strand
AGGATGAGTTTGTCAAGTTCATTGGTGGCACTCCTTATCGGAGTGCCACTTGGCATTTTACTTGGGACCGGTAAATTCAGGGGAAAGAATGTGTTATCTGTCATTAACAGAACGCTTATGGCAATGCCTCCTGTTGTCTGCGGTCTCATTTTTTATATTCTGTTTTCCGGAGTCGGTCCTTTCAGATCCCTGCATCTTATGTACAGTGTCAGACTTATGATTCTTGCGCAGATTGCCTTGATAACACCTATAGTCGCAGGTAATATGGAGAGCTTTTCAACTTCCGTGTCACCCTCTGTCAAAGAAAATGCTAAGGGTCTTGGCCTTGGAAGGATGCAGACCTTCGGCTTGCTTTTAAATGAGTGCGTATATCAGATCTTCTTCTCATTCCTTCTTGCCTTTTCAAGAGCCATAGCAGAGGTCGGGGCGGTTTCGATGGTTGGCGGCGCCATAGCTTGGAAGACCAATGTTATGACCACATCCATAATGGAATATACCAACAAGGGAGATATGCCAAGGGCGATGGGCCTTGGCGTAATATTGATGGTTATAGCCCTGATTGTAAATATTATTACCCATGCCGTTGAAAAGAAGGTTACCCGTGAAAAGTAAAGCAATAAAAAGAGAATACGGCGGAAGAACAGTTTTGGATATTCCTGAGCTTTCCTTTGAAGCGGGCAGGATTTATGCTGTCATGGGTGCAAACGGCAGCGGAAAGAGTACCTTCGCAAAGGCTTTTGCCCTTGAAAATATGCAGGATGGAGATTTTGAAATAGGCTATATGCCCCAGAAGAATTATGCCTTCAGAATGAGCGTAAAAAAGAATGTTTTGGTAACAGGAGTATCTGAAGAGAAAGCTGTGACGCTCATTGAAAGACTTGGTCTTAAGGAGCTTTCAGATAAAAATGCAAAGACTCTCTCCGGCGGCGAAACAGCAAAGCTTGCTCTTGCAAGAGTTCTTGGGAAGTATTTTGATATGCTCATACTTGATGAACCGACTGCGGCAATGGATGTTGAAAGCACTCTCGAGGCTGAGAAGATGATAAAAGAGTATTCTGAAAATGAAAAAGCAGCCGTAATACTCATTACTCATTCTTCAGGTCAAGCTTTAAGAATTTGCGATGAGGTTATTTTCCTTCACAAGGGGAAAATATGCGAGCGTGGTCCGGCTGCTGATGTTATTAATAATCCTAAGACAAAGGAGGCTAAGGCCTTCCTGTCACTGTAGACAGAATTATTCTATTCCGTATTTTTCCTTTAATGTCTTTACAAGCTGTTTTTCATTGTACAGTTTGGAATTAAAGTAATTCTTCAAATAGAGGATGTCATAAGCTTTATCCGGGAAGTATCCCAGGATCTTCATAAGTTTTTCCTGTCCTTCAAGATCGTTTAAATAGTACTCTCTTGTCTCAAGTATTTTCTTGACAGATTCTTTTGGGAGGAACTGAAAAAAAGCAACTCTTAAGTAGAAAGCATCATCTGATATGATCTCCTGCTCATCGAAATTAGAAATCATTTCAAAGAGCATATTTGTTCCTTTTTCCGTAAGGCTGTAGACCTTTTTTGCCGGCTTTCCGTCCTGATCCTGATAATCCATAGAAATAATCTCGTTATCAAGCCATTTTTTCAGCAGTGGATAAAGGGTATTGTTGTTTACCTTGAATCCGGGGATCATCTTTTTTATTTCATACCCGTGGCAGGGTTTAAAGAAAAGCGCTGTCAGTATTAATAATTCAAGCATATTGTTACCTCCATATCACGAGCTTATTGTAATACTCAAATGAGAAATATTCCACAAAAATATGTAAAAAAGCATATTTATGAAGAAAAATCCATAAAATGTGAATAATAATTACAGATATTAGCAATAATTTAAGAAAACTATAAATATAGGTTATGCTTAACCTAATTCTATTGCACAGTCGTTTTATATATGTTACAATTAACGCGTAATATTATGAAGGAAAGAGAAGAGGAGATTCTCAAATGAAGCAATTAGTAGTTGTCAATCCTGAAAACTGCGTGCAGTGCCATAGCTGTGAAGAGGCATGCTCGCTGGCTTTCTACAAAGTGATGGAACAGAGTCTTTCCTGTATCAGAGTTAAATTAGATCGTATGGGAAAAGACACAATTTATCATTGCAATCAGTGCGGTAAGTGCGAAGAGGTTTGCCCTGTATTCGCTATCAGCCGCAATGCAAAAGGTGTAGTTACTATTGATAAGAATGTATGTGTGGGATGTATGGCCTGCGTGGATATCTGCCCTCAGAATGTTATATGCAAATCCTACGATAATAACTATGTAACAAAATGTATCGCATGTGGAATTTGTGCAAAGAACTGCCCGCAGGACGTTCTTGAGATCCAGGATATTTAAGGAGGCATAAAGGATGATATTCAGAACTATCAGAGTAAACCTTACTTCGGGAACAGTTACCGAAGAGCCCTTTGACCAGCTTGAGCATGGTTATCACGGCGGAAGAGGTCTTGTTGCCGACTTTATGACCAAGGAAGTAAATCCTAAATGCGATCCTTTAGGACCGGACAACAAAATCATATTCTGCACAGGATATTTTTCAGGAACAAGAGTTCCGGCATCAAACAGACTTTCAATAGGAGGCAAATCACCTCTTACAGGCCTTATTAAGGAGTCTAACTCCGGCGGAACCATGGCCAGAAGAATGACAGACCATAAGATCAAGCAGATCATAATTGAAGGTCAGTCAGATACATGGAAATATCTATATATAGATAAAGAAGGAAATGCACATCTTAAGGATGCAGTATCCTTCATGGGACTTAATACATATGACGTATGTGATCTTGCCCGCAAGAAATATGACGACAGAGTAGCAGTAGCAACCATAGGCCAGGCAGGTGAGAATAAGTCAAGCATCGCTTCCATCATGTGCTCTGAAATGAAGACAGGATATCCCTGCAGAGCAGCTGCAAGAGGCGGCATGGGTGCTGTAATGGGTTCAAAGAAGCTCAAGTGCGTCATTATTGAGCATTCAGATGACCCCTTCGTTTACAAGTGCCCGACACCTGAGATGCAGGCAGAGTTCGATGAACTCAATAAGACCATTACCGGCGCTATTTTTGCAAACCCCTTAACAGGTCAGACAATGCCTCTTTACGGATCTGCAGCAGGCGTTGATACAACAGGTGCCATGGGTGCACTTCCCTGGAACAACTTCAACGGAAAATTCACTCCGGGATGGGAAAGGCTCGGAACAGTTGAATGGAGAAAGAATCTTATAGAGCACGGCGGTCACAGCACGATTGCATGCCAACCGTCATGCACAGTTCGCTGCTCTAACGAATACTGCGACAGAAAGGGCAATTACCTTTCTGCAGGTATAGAATATGAAACAGTAGCTCTTTGCGGATCTAATATAGGCGTATTTGATACAGATATAGTATGTACCCTTGACAGACTTTGCGATGACTACGGTCAGGATACAATAGATACAGGATGCGCTTTAGGCGTAGCCATGGACTACGGCGTAATGCGTTTCGGCGATGCTGAGACAGCTATTGCACATGTACGCCACATGTACAGTGAAGATGCAACCGACTTTGAAAAGGCTTTAAGAAACGGATGCGCAAGCGTTGCAGACTTCCTTGGAGTTCCTGAGAAGGAGATAAAGAAGGTTCCTGTATCCAAGAGACAGTCCTTCGCAGCATACGATCCCCGTATCATCAGAGGTTACGGACTTTCATGGGAAAGAGGTCCTATGGGAGCTGACCATACACAGGGATCTGCAGCAACATACCTTGCACAGATGACACCGGAGCAGCAGACAGATGCTTCACTTGCAGCTACATGCACATGCGACTGCTTTATGTGCCTCTTCCCATGGTCTGCAGTAAACTTCAATCCAAACGCAAGACCTGCTATAATGAGAATGGCTGCACTGCTTTCCGGAAAGGATGAGAATCCGGGAGCTCAGGGTGTTGAAGCAAACGGCATGCCCATACTCATGGCTGAATATGCATGGAACGAAAAGGCCGGCTGGACTCATGACATGGATATGTTTTACGGCGGAAAAGGCAACTACATGTATCATATAGGGCACGAAGGCGCCATGGGAGCAACCTTCAGATCTGTTCAGGACGGTCCGCTTCCTCCGCCTCCGGCACCACCGGCAGCACCTGAAAAGAAGGATTAGGACAAATGATCATCAATGTAAACGGAGAACAAAAAGAGGTCAGCGAAGGAATGTCTTTAAGGCAGGCCTTGATTACCTTTACTCCATATGGTGATGAAGCCACCATTATTGTGAGAAACGGCGAGTATATCAAAAGCATCGATCTAAATTCCGATGAACTTAAGGTTTCGGAAGGGGATGAAATAAGCATAGTTCCTCTCATAGTAGGCGGCTGATAAAAGAATATATTAATGATCCTGCGGAAGCGTTTTTTGCGCTTCCGCTTTTTTGTTTTTAGAGGGTCAGTTTTTGGTTGATTTTCATTTGTAGATGTTGTAATATAAACCGCTTCCCCAAGAGGCTTATTTTTTTTGAAAAATTCATAAAAAAGAGTTTGACTTGCACACTT
>CAZALQ010000133.1:0-4623 GCA_964485605.1 uncultured Oscillospiraceae bacterium | reverse complement strand
TTAATGTTGTATATCAGCTTTGTGATTACGTCATGGTCATGAGGAAAGGAAAAGTCCTTGAACAAGGACCTGTTGAGGAGGTATATGAAAATCCTAAAGATGAGTACACCAAAGCTTTGCTTGAAGCCTCTGATATACTCATTGAATCAGCAGGAATTTAGTATTTTGGAGAACGCGTTCACGCGTTCTCTTTTTGTTTAAAGCCATATATTTATGTGGTATAATCATGCTTGGAAATTATGTATTTCTTAAGTAGTTTACTTTGAAAGGATAAAAGTATTATGACATTTACAACAATTGAAAGAGTTTATGCAAGACAGATTATCGACTCTCGTGGAAACCCCACAGTTGAAGCACAGGTAGAACTGGCAGACGGAACAGTAGCTCTCGGTGCTTCCCCAAGCGGAGCATCTACAGGAGAATTTGAAGCTCTTGAGCTTCGTGACGGAGATAAGAGCCGTTTTGAAGGAAAGGGCGTTTTAAAGGCTGTCGAGAATGTTAACACAGTTATCGCAGACGCAGTCATAGGTCTTGATGCAACAGATACATATGCAGTTGATGCTGCAATGCTTAAGGCAGACGGAACAAAGGATAAGTCAAATCTTGGAGCAAATGCTATTCTTGCAGTTTCCATTGCAGCCGCAAGAGCAGCAGCTGCTTCTCTTGGAGTTCCTCTTTACAGATTCCTTGGCGGTGTCAATGCAAACAGACTTCCTGTTCCAATGATGAACATACTTAACGGCGGAGCACATGCAGACTCCTCTGTTGATACTCAGGAATTCATGGTTATGCCTGTTGGAGCACCCAGCTTTTCTGAAGGACTTCGCTGGTGCACAGAAGTATTCCATGCTCTTAAGAGCCTCATTAAAGAAATGAAGGATGTAACTGCAGTCGGTGATGAAGGCGGCTTTGCTCCTAACAGCCTCGGCGGTGATGAAGATGCTATAGAACTCATATTAAAGGCAATAGAAAAGGCCGGATATGAACCCGGAAAGGACTTCATGCTTGCCATGGATGCTGCAGCTTCTGAATGGAAGAGCGAAAAAGGAAAGGGCTTCTATCATCAGCCAAAATCAGGCAAAGAATTTACTTCAGACACACTTATCGATCACTGGGCAAGCCTGGTAGAAAAGTATCCTATCATCTCAATTGAGGACGGCCTTGATGAAGAGGACTGGGAAGGCTGGAAGAAGATGACCGAAAGACTCGGAGATAAGGTTCAGCTTGTAGGAGACGATCTCTTTGTTACAAATACTGAAAGACTTAAGAAGGGAATCGAGCTTGGATGCGCAAACTCCATCCTTATTAAGCTCAACCAGATCGGTTCTGTTTCAGAAACATTGGAAGCAATCAAGATGGCACACAAAGCAGGTTATACAGCAGTTACTTCCCACCGTTCAGGTGAAACAGAAGATACAACCATCGCAGACCTTGCTGTAGCTCTTAACACATGCCAGATTAAGACCGGAGCTCCGTCAAGAAGCGAAAGAGTTGCCAAGTATAACAGACTTCTCAGAATTGAAGAGGAACTTGGAGAATCCGCTGTTTATCCGGGAAAAGAAGCATTTTAGCTATATAGCTTGATTTTTTAAGTCGCAGCGATAAAAAGCTGCGGCTTTTTCTTTTGTTTTACATCTTTAGATGTGCTTTATTTTGCAATTATTACATATTATCGACATATTTAATGCTATATAATTAAACTGTCGGAAAACGTTGTTTTTCTGCATTTAGTATTGTCTAAATAATAAAAACGGAAAAAGGGAATTATTTATGGGAAAAGATAAACTGGAATTTGATGAAAAGGCTCTTCTTGAAAAGGTAGAAAAAGCCGCAATGGAGGGAGCAAAGAAGGGATCGGGAAATACTCTTGGCAAAGAGTTTATAAAGACTCTTTTTAAGAAGGTTATCGTTCCAACTCTTTTGATACTTGCAATCATGCTTTTAGTCCTTCCAAAATTCAGTATCAACAATTATTCTTTTAAAAATCTGTTCAAGAAAGAGGCTCCCGTAGAGGGTCAGGATCTAACACTTGAAAACTACGGATTTTTTGGATACAAAGCAGCTGATTTCGCTGAGGCACTGCTTGGAGACGGATCTAAACTAAAGAAACTGGAAGTTTTGTCATATAAAGTATCCGATGTCACGACTATTACTTCGGCCGGACTTGCAGACCTTTCTATATTCAGCAAAACAAAATCAATAACGTATAACGGGACAGCTGTATATACGGTCGATTTGAGCTGGCTTAATGCATCGAGTTTTGAGGTTGATGCCGATAACCGCATTCTGACGATCAAAATACCTCATGCTGAACTTGAGCCTTTGAATATACAAAGTTCCGATATTGAATTTGGCGAAACTGAAAATGGCATTTTGAGTTTCGGGGAACTGAAGCTTACCCCGGAGCAGATGGCTGAGATTCAGTCCGGTGCGCAAAAGGCCATGGAAGAAAAGCTGATAAATGAGAATATATCAGAGCAGGCAGACAGGTTTGCAAAAGTTTCAGTATTTGAGATGTTTCAGCCAATGCTTAGTAAAACAGCTTGGGGATTTACCCTTGATGTAGAATTTATAGATTAGAGCCAGATACTATTGAGTTTCAACCCGGTGTAATAACCGGGTTTTAATTATTCATTTTACTTGTGACAATATGTGATATAATCAAGAAGGAAGAAATTAGCATTAATTTTTTGTATACAAGAGGTGGACTCATGAAAGGGAAGTTGAAACAATTGATAGTAGGGATAGTTGCCTTGGCGGTGCTTATCCCTCTTGGTTTTGTCACCAAAATTTTCTCTACCGCAGATATTAACAAAATGAGTATCGATATCACGAAGCTTTGGAAATTGCTGGTTGTAGTGTTTGTCGTTTTAGTGCTGATGAACATAATTACTCTAATACTGGGATCTTTCAAACCAAAGAACCACAGAGCTCAGTCCGTACTATCCATAGTCAGCAGCCTCATAAAATATCTCGGCTTTATAGTAATGCTTTGCTGGGGACTTACAATAATAGGTGTTAATGTATCAACTATCGTCGCCAGTGTCGGAATTGTAGCCTTAGTCGTAGGCTTCAGTGCTGAAAGCCTCATTGCAGACGTTGTAAGCGGTGCATTCATGCTTTTTGAAAATCAATACAATGTCGGCGATATAGTCGAGGTAAACGGTTTTAGAGGAACGGTTTCCAAAATAGGCATAAGAACTACCTGCATAACAGATCCCGGCGGGAATGTTAAGATAGTAAACAATTCCGATATGAGAAATATACTCAACAGATCTGATAACCTTTCCTATGCTGTAAGCGATATTGCAGTCCCTTATGACACTGACTTTGAAAAATTAGAATCACAGATACCAGCTCTTATGGAAGAGATCCTTGAAAAGAACAGGGATATGTTTAAAGCTGCACCTGCATATAAAGGGATACAGCAGCTTGGAGACAGCGGAGTCCTTTTGAGATTCATAGTAAATGTGGATGAGAAGGACATTTATACGGGCATGAGAGTCCTCAATCATGACCTCCTCCTTGGTTTTAAGAAGCTTGGTGTAGAATGTCCGTTCCCGCAGGTTGATGTCCACAATAAGTAATATGGAATACATATATCCTCCGGAAGAAGCTTCAAAGCCTCCTAAGGAATATTACTATTCCGCGGAGAGCGTACCTCTTCCTACAAGTGAATATTATGGACAGAAAGAGCAAAAGAGCTCACCTAAAGTAAAAAAGTCGATACTGAAAACTGTAGCGGCAATTCTTTCTATGGTGACGGTTGTTTCTGCTTCCTTTGGAATAGATTTTCTTGGAGGCAGCAATATTATCCCGGATAGTACAATTGCTGAAGGAGATACAGCTTTTCCGGTACTCGGAAATCTAAACCCTGATTTTGCAGGAGAATATGCCTGGAGTGATATGGGCCCTGAAGAGTATGTAAGAATAGCTGAATCGGGCAGCAATTATACCTACCTGGTCATGGGACAGGCATGGGAAACCATGGGCGGAAAGCTTGGCGAAGTAGAAGGCGCCAGTTACGACGAAGGTAGCAATACATTGACTTTGGAAAACTTTAATGCCGATATTTTGGATATAAATCTTATGGGCAACGGCTTTAAAATAAAGCTCAAAGGAGAAAACCATATCGGATATATCAAATCCTGGGCTGCGGGTTACGGCGGAAGCTTAACCATCGAAGGACCTGGAACTCTCCTTGTTGATGAGGATATAGACCTGGAAGGAGAGTTCAGCCAGTGTTGTCTAATGATAGATGCTGAAATAGAAGTTATGGGAAGGGTAGTCGTCAGCAGTACTACCATGAGCAAGGCAATTTATTATATGGCACCTCTTAAACTAAATGAAGGATATTCAAGAGCGTCTGGCGATTTCTTTGAGTATGGCAGCACCTATTATGACGAGAATGGCAATCTCATCGACGACGGCGGCCACGCTATAAGCGAGATCATAGGCCCTAGCGGAGAAAGATATTATGACTATGCTATCGTCGACGAAAACGGCGAGATTGCTCAGCACGTTGTTTTCAGCAAATAGATTTGATATTCATATACAGCAGGCATGAAACATAGTGCTTGCTGTATTTTTTTATGCTAAAATACAAGCTGATGTGTGCCCGTA
>CAZALQ010000132.1:0-4648 GCA_964485605.1 uncultured Oscillospiraceae bacterium | reverse complement strand
TTCTTTCCATAATCAAATACGGCGGAGCCATAGGAGTTCTCTTCTATTGCCTTTACCTCTTCGGAGTTGATTCTACAAGCCTTATTGCCAGTGCCGGAATCTTGTCACTGGTCATAGGTCTTGGCGCACAGAGCCTTATTAAGGATATCATTGCCGGTATCTTCATAGTATTTGAAGGAGAGTTCAGAGTCGGCGATATAGTAACAATAGGCGGATATAGAGGAACTGTAATGGATATAGGTCTTCGTACAACCAAGATCGTCGGAGGAGATAGAAATATCAAGATTTTCAACAACTCTGATATCAGCGGCGTGCTCAATATGACAAAAGAAGCCTCTGTTGCATTTGTTACTATAAGCATAGAATACGGACAGGATCTTGATTACGTAGAAGCTGTTCTTAAGAGAGATCTTCCGGGTCTTATGGAAGAAAACAACAAGATACTCGAAGAACCTCAGTATCTTGGAGTTCAGAACCTTGGAGACAGCGGTGTAGACATTGCTATTATTGCAAAATGTAACGAGAAGGATATAAAGGGAGTCATTCGTTTCATGAATGCTGCTGTTCTTAGGATCTTCTACAAGAACGGAATCAACGTACCATTCCCCAATGTTACTGTTTCAAATCTTGATACGAGCGGAAGAAAGACTATGATGGATTTCGAACACCCGGCAAGTTCCGGAAATGATTTCTTTGAAAACAATGTGTACGATGAAAGATCTCTTTATGAAAAGATGCATGAAGAATAGTATTTGTTTATAAACGGGTAATTTTGATATAATTTTTTAGTTTTTCATAACAAAATTGTTGACAGGATATTATCTTCTTGCTACAATATCGGAAAATACAGAGGAAAGGAGTCTTTTCCATGAAAGGAAGCATCTTAATGAGAAGCATGATGATGGATATGAGCATGGCTATGCCCATGCACCTTTGTGTGCCTGCTTCCGAAAAGATTGCTTTGTAGTATTTTACTGGATTTGGTTTGACATGAGGCGAGACTTTCGGAAGTCTCGCCTTTTTTAATTAAGTATATAAATTTAGAAGGAGAATAAAAATGAAAAATGTCAAAAAAATAGCAAGCCTTGTACTTGCACTCATCCTGGTCTTTTCCTTGGCAGCATGCGGAGGAAACTCATCAAAGAAAACAATTAAGATCGGAGTTCCAAGCGATCCGACAAATGAAGCAAGAGCATTAGTACTTCTTCAGGTTCAGGGAGTTCTTACACTCAAGGATACCGGCGATTCACTGGCAACAAAGGCTGACATTGCTGAAAATCCACACAATGTAGAAATCGTTGAAGCAGAAGCTGCTCAGGTTCCAAGCATTCTTAAGGATGTAGACTATGCAGTTATCAATTCCAACTATGCTATCGAAGCAGGTCTCACACCTTTCGTTACAGAAGGAACTGACGTTTCTTATCCTAACGTAGTATGCGTAAAGCAGGGCAATGAAACAAGCGATAAGACAAAGGCTTTAGTTGCAGCTATTAACTCAGAACAGGTTAAGAATTTCATTAATGATACATATAAGGGAGCTATCGTATGTGACCTCGTAAATGTCGGCGACGGATATGACGCAACAGTTGATTATGCTGCACTTAACGGCACAACAATTACCATTGGTGCATCTCCTGTTCCTCATGCAGACATCCTTGCAGTTGCAAAAGATGTTCTTGCAGCAAAGGGAATAACCCTTGATATCAAGGAATTCACAGATTACGTTCTTCCTAATACTGCTCTTGAAGACGGCGAGATCGATGCAAACTATTTCGCACATATTCCTTATCAGGAAAACTTCAATGCAGAAAACGGAACACACATTGCATGGGTACTTGAAGTACATCATGAACCAATGGGCGTTTACAGCAACAGCTTCTCTGACTGGAGCGGACTTAAATAAAAAAAATGAAATAAAAAAAGGGGAAAGCCGGCAAGTGATTGCCGGCTATCCCTCGCTATGTAGGAAAAATGATTGAAATAAAAAATCTATCAAAAACCTTCACTACGGCTGATGGAACCGTAGAAGCCTTAAAAGACGTATCGCTATCAATAGAAGACGGCGATATTTTTGGCGTTATAGGGATGAGTGGAGCAGGTAAGTCTACGCTCATAAGATGCATCAATATGCTTGAAAAACCAAGCTCCGGTACAGTGCTTGTAAACGGAGTAGACCTTGGATCTCTCAGCGAAAAAGAGCTGAGAGCAAAGAGAAGAGAAATCTCTATGATATTCCAGGGATTTAACCTTCTCATGCAAAGAACATGCCTTGCAAACGTGTGCCTTCCTATGGAGCTTGAAGGAGTGCCGAAGGCAGAGGCCAAAAAGAAGGCTCAGGAGCTTTTGGATACCGTAGGACTCGGAAATAAGTCACTGGCATATCCGGCACAGCTTTCAGGCGGACAGCAGCAAAGAGTTGCAATTGCAAGAGCCCTTGCAACAGATCCTAAAGTTCTTCTCTGCGACGAAGCAACATCTGCGCTCGATCCCAAGACCACAGGTGAAATACTTGACCTCATAAGGGACATAAATGAAAGACTTGGAGTTACAGTCGTAGTCATTACCCATTCGATGAGCGTTGTTGAAAACATCTGCAAGCACGTTGCTATTCTCGACGGCGGAAGCGTTGCCGAAACGGGAATCGTGTCAGAAATATTCAGTCAGCCTAAAACCGACGCTGCAAGAAAACTTGTATTCCCTGAAGGACAGGCTGAAGAGGGCGTAGTTGCCGGAAGAGAAGGCGAAAGATATATAAGGGTCGTATTCAACGGTGCAGAGATAACCGGAACACCTTTAATCGCCCGTATGGCAGTGGAAAAGGGGATAGAAGCCAATATATCGGCTGCGTCTACAAGAAACATAGGAAGGGGAGTTTTCGGCTCCATGCTCCTTGGTATTACAGGCGGAGATGATGCCATAAAGACAGCTCTTGAATTCCTGAATGTAGACGGCGTCGTTGCCGAGGAGGTAAAGGTCAATGTTTGAAAGAATTTTTTCTCCTGAAGCCGTCAGCCAGGCTTTAGAAATACTTAAGAATGAGTTCCCTTTAGCTATATGGGAAACCTTCTATGTAACAATACTTGCAACCTTCTTTGCAATAGTTATAGGACTGCCTCTCGGCGTACTTCTCGTTACAGGTGAAGAAAAGGGGATTGCTCCTATTCCTAAGTGGCTTATGAGACTTTTGGGTGTTATAATTAATCTGCTGAGGTCAATTCCTTTCCTGATTTTGATGATACTTGTAATACCCCTTACAAGGCTTATAGTAGGAACGTCTGTCGGCACAAAGGCAACCATAGTTCCCCTTGTTGTTGCAGCATTCCCCTTTATTGCAAGACTTGCAGAAGCATGTCTCAGAGAGGTTGATCCCAACCTTATAGAGACAGCGCAGAGCATGGGCGCAACCCCATGGCAGATCGTCACAAAAATCATGATCCCGGAATCGGTACCATCCCTTATTTCCAATGCTACAACAGCCATAACTACAATACTTGGCTACAGCGCTATGAGCGGAATTTTGGGCGGCGGAGGCCTCGGCAAAATTGCCATCAACTATGGTTACTACAGATACAAGTATCTCGTCATGATATTTGCTGTAGTCTTCCTTATACTGATGGTTCAGATTTTCCAAACAGTCGGCACCAAACTTGCCGTAAAGAGTGACAGGAGGCTCAAAAACTAATGAAGTATGATTTCACATCCGTTGTAGACAGGCTTGGCAAAGATGCTATGGCCGTCGATTTCTACTCAAAAATGCATCCGGACTGCCCTAAAGAGGGTTTTGACATTATCCCAATGTGGGTAGCCGACATGAATTTTGCTACAGCCCCTTCAATTGTGGAAGCCATGAAAAACCGCCTTGATCATCCCTTCTTCGGATATTTCATCGTAAGGCAGGAAATATATGATGGCATAATTCGCTGGCAAAAAGAAAGAAACGGTGCTGAAATCACAAGGGATAATATCGACTTCGATAACGGAGTTTTAGGAGGCGTCACATCTGCTCTCAATGTTTTCTGTAGCAAGGGAGATAACATACTCGTACACTCACCTACATATGTAGGTTTTTCCGGACTTCTCAAAAATAACGGATACAATCCCATTTTGTCTGAACTAAAAGTAGATGAAAATGGAGTATGGAGAATGGACTTTGAGGACATGGAAGAAAAGATCGTAAAGAACAAGGTTCACGCTGCAATCTTCTGCGCTCCCCATAATCCTACGGGAAGAGTATGGGAACAGTGGGAGCTTGAAAAATTCTCAGAGCTTTGCGAAAAGTATTCCATCTATGTTGTATCCGATGAAATATGGTCAGATATCATAATGCCGGGATATAAACACATACCGACACAGTCTGCAACCCCATATTTAAGAGAGCATACAGTTGCTTGTTACTCTCCTACAAAGACATTTAACCTTGCAGGATTCCAGGAAAGCTACAGGGTCATATACAGCAAGGCTTTAAAGGAGAGAGTTGCAAAAGAAGCATCGCTTTCTCATTATAACGCTGTTAATATCATGTCCATGTATGCACATATAGGTGCATGTACAGATACAGGCATGGAGTGGGTAGATGAGCTTTGCCAAGTTCTCGGCGAAAACACCTCCATGATGGCAGATTACCTTAACAGCATAGACGGTGTATGGG
>CAZALQ010000131.1:2462-4659 GCA_964485605.1 uncultured Oscillospiraceae bacterium | reverse complement strand
ATTTCTTTTTAAACGCACTCTTCTTTTCCTGCATCTACATAGCAATAAAGTCCTTCATTTTCATGAGTTTCAAAGCCATGATAAATACCTGCAACCTTAAGCATGTAATCCTCAGCCTGTCTTACCTCTTTACCGTAAGGGCTTGAAGGGATAGCCGGCGTTGGAGGAAATCCGGGTTGTACCGGCGGCTTCATGGGAGCAGCTTCAATAGCAGGTCCCTGCACAGATGGTATTCTAACAATTGCTCTTGTTTGCTCAAGCAAATCTTCAAAATGTTCATCAATCCACTGATCAGTTTTAACACTCATTATATTGTCTCCTTTTTAAGAATTAATACAAATATATTAATTATGTTAATGATAACATAAATATGTCTTTTAGCTCAATTATTATACAATTTTTAAAGACATTTTCGCAATAAAGAAAGAAGGCTCCTAAATTTAGGAGCCTTCAAAAGCTATTCAACTAGATTATCGTTTAATCACAGCACGGATCTTCTTTTTGTACCGGTGTTACAGGAGGAAGAGGATCTGTGTGATCTCCAAGACCTGTTATTTCAGAGAACAGCACGTTGTTCTTTACTGTATTTACTACATCTGTAGGAACAATTATCTTTGCGCTTGCGCTGTTAGACATGCCAACCAGTGCTTCATATCTCTTAAGTTCGATAGCCTGTGCTGAAGGTCTTGCTTCGTTAATAAGCCTGATACCTTCTGCTTCGGCTTCCTTTGCAAGCTTGATTGCCTTTGCTTCACCTTCTGCTCTGGCGATTCTTGCGTCTCTTTCACCTTCTGCTTCAAGGATGACAGCCATCTTGTCACCTTCTGCTCTGGTGATAACAGCCTGCTTATGTCCTTCAGCCTGGAGCAAGGTTTCACGTCTTTCACGTTCAGCCTTCATCTGCTTTTCCATAGCATTCTGAATTTCTCTTGGAGGCATGATGTTCTTAAGCTCAACTCTGTTAACTTTGATACCCCAGCGATCTGTTGCCTGGTCAAGAAGCATTGTCATCTGAGAGTTGATATTATCTCTTGAAGATAATGTCTGGTCGAGTTCCATCTCACCGACTATGTTACGCAGTGTAGTAGCAGTCAGATTTTCAAGAGCATTGATAGGATTTACTACTCCGTATGTATATGCCTGACTGTCAAAAATCAGGAAGTATACAACTGTATCTATCTGCATTGTTACATTATCCTTTGTGATAACAGGTTGAGGATCACTGTCCAAAACCTGCTCTTTTAATGTAACTTTTCTTGCGACTCTATCGATGAACGGGCACAGAACATGAAGTCCGGCAGTCCATGTGGTATGGTATTTACCAAGCCTTTCTACGATAAACTCACTTGCTTGTGGGACTATTTTTAGATTTGTGACTATAAGTATTACTATAACCACAGCCAGTCCGATTAAAACATATTGCATAGTATTTTCCCCTTTCTATATATAACTTTAACTAAAACCATTCTTTTTCATCATCGCGGGTCTCCTGCGACAATTTTCCGTGAAGAGGCATCTCACTGGATCCTACTCCGTATACTCTGTCCGCCCTTCTGGTTTTTCTGCCATTCAAGGTAGTCTTTTTTCTAGTTTTATATACCCTTTTATCTGTCTTTGGATTTAGGCCGTTAAAAGCATTCTCATCACTTTTACTCTTTTGAGGAACTTCGCTAAAATCGTCAGATGTAGGTTCTTCTCTTTGAGCAGGACTTTTGCGAACATATGGATTCTTTGGATCCCCGGTATGAATGTTGATTTCTCTCAGTCTATTCTGCAGCTGAGCATTCACATCTCTTGTAAATTTACCAGCCTGACTTGTATGTTTTATACTTTTGATAATCATAGAAATTGCAAATACCCAAATTGATAGCCATATAATGCCGAATAATAATCCGAAAAATCTCATAAACCTATGCACCTCCTTTCATCTCTTTACATGTATATATTAACATATTATTTGTTTGTTTAAATACTTTTAGCAACAAAATAGCGAGGACTAATTCCTCGCTAGCAGGCAAAATTTTAAACCTTAGTTTATTTAAGTGATTGCATTCTTCCTATTAAATATTCACAAACTACAACTCTATCTTCCGATGAAAATGTCTCTTCAAAATTTCTGGAAAACAGTATTTGCATATTTGGAGCGAACTCTTCGTCACCTTCCCAAAGTATGAATCTTAAGAACAGATTATGAATG
>CAZALQ010000131.1:0-2452 GCA_964485605.1 uncultured Oscillospiraceae bacterium | reverse complement strand
CAGTTGCGTGAATCGGCGGGGACGGTCCTTGTAGTTGCAACGATAGCTGAAACGTGAATGAATTCAAATTCATATTGTATGCCGGTAGATTTAATTCTATGTCCGCCGTAGTATTCACAGGCCTTTATAAATGCATCAGGATTCTTACCATAGCTGCCGAGCATTCTATATATACACCTGCCTGTAAAAGGCTTATTGTATAATTCTCCGCCCGGGAATTCTTTATATGCAGCAAACTCTGTTGTAAAACCGACTGCTTTACCTTCCAGAAGGTATCTCATAAAGAGTATTCTGTCTTTTGGCTTAAAACACTCATCGTCAGCATTCGGCCAAGAAAGTGTTTTATCCTCATTAAGTACTCTGAACTTAAATTTTCCATCTGAAAATTCTATGCCGGTTCTTGATGACATTTCCAAAGGATCGGCTTTTGCAAAAAGTTCCTGATAGTGCTCTGTTGGAATCTCAATAAGATTGTTAACGTTTTTATTAATATCCATGTAAATACCTTTTACTATAAGATTAAGATAATTACATAAAGTAAGTTTATGTTAATTATCTTAATTCTTAATGATTATTTGATATAAATTATTTTATTTAAAAGACATCTGATCAAGAAGCTCATAGAGCTTTTTCTTGAATTCGTTGTCCATTGAGACATCTGCAGTAGGCTTACCTTCGCCGTCAAGTTCAAATATCTCATCGTTTTGAGGAAGAACACCAAGAACATCAAGGCCGAAGTTCTTTGCTTCTTCTAAAGCTCCTGCAGGAGCAACTCCGTTTGGAGCTCTGTTAATTATAAGTTTAATTTCTTTTGCACCAAGGTTGAGTGACTGAGCAAGTTCATAAATACGACCGGCAGCCTGTACACCTCTTCTGGAACTATCGCTGACCAAAATAAGTGCATCTACCTTAGGAAGCAGTCCGCGGCTTAAATGCTCAAGACCGGCTTCGTTGTCTACTACTATGTATTTGTAGTTATTAGTATATCTTTGGATCTGTGTGGTTAAAAGACCGTTTACAAAACAGTAACATCCCTTACCCTGTGTACGACCCATTACAAGAAGATCAAAATCATCTCCTTCCGAAAGAGCACCTGAAAGCTGCATCTCTGTCCATACAGCTTTGTCGACTCCCGGTGGAACGACTTGTTTTGATTCGTTATTTTCGAGTTTTTCTCTTATATCACCAAGGGTTTCTTCAACCTCTACGCCCAATACTTCATTAAGATTGGAATTGGCATCAGCATCTACTGCAAGAATAATACTTTTTGTCTTCTCTGCAAGATACCTAATAAGCATACCGGTAATAGTTGTTTTACCTACTCCGCCTTTACCGGCGAGTGCAATTGTGTATGCCATAATTATTTCCTTTCAATTACGAACTTAACGGGATGCCTGTATAAAACAGGCACCCCGCATCTATTCTTTTAGTACAATTATTAGATCATCGGGTCAAGACCGAGTGCTGGGTGACCCTTCTCTGTGAGGAATTCGATCATCTTGTCGAGATCGTCAGCGGAAGCTGCAACTGTCTCATCAGCGATCATATCGGTAAAGTTCTCAATTCCGTAAAGTTCTTGTGCGGACTTATTAAGTCTGTCAGCTACTTCTTCTTTAAGAGCCTTTGGCATCCAAACGATTCTCTGGATTCCGCCTTCAGCCTTCATGAACTTCTTGGAACCGATGAAGTGTTTACCGTGTCCCATGTAACCAGGAGTCTGTGCACCGCCGCCTGTGAAGGAAGCAAGTTCAGCAAAGCTCATACCTACAGGTGTCTGTCCGGGATATTCTCTGTTAACAATTACAACACCGTTGGATGCAGGTTCCATACCGCAAATGCATTCGAAGCATCCGCAGGATGTCATTGGATCCTGAAGGATGGAGTAAAGAGTTACGTGTGTCAGTGCACCGTGGGAGTACTGATCAACTGCTCTGTCTACATCCGGCCAAATACCGATGTTTTCATCAACAGGGTTCTCTTTGGAAACAACCTGGCAAGGTCCTTCTGGGTTAAGCTGATGTGTTGCCTTAGCATCAAGCCAGGAAACAGCACCGCAAAGTCCAAGTCTTTCAGGAGTTACGATACATACGTGGCTCGGTGAGAAGGACTGGCACATTGTGCATGTATAGAATACGTCAGCTGCTTCGTCTGTAAGAGATGCAAGTCTTGCGTCTCTTGCGTCATACTTCGGCATACCGACTTCGTGCTTAAGTCTTGTGCACTCTGCAGGATCTGTAACAACCTTGATCTGGCACTTGTCGACTACTTCGCCGTATTCACTCTTGATCATAGCCCAAAGCATTTCGCCAAGGTGCTTTGCTCTGAATCCAGCTTCAAATGCAGCTTTGGAGATTCTGATACGAATCTGCTCTCTCTGGCCTGTGTGATAAATGGACTCAAGGCAGTTGATCCAGGAGTGGAATTTTCTCTCGATAACAGATTCGAAGTCGCT
>CAZALQ010000130.1:2030-4660 GCA_964485605.1 uncultured Oscillospiraceae bacterium | reverse complement strand
GTATAATATAAAGTCTATTTATATCATATCTTGTTTTTTATTAAACAGATATACAGAGAGCTAAGTCGTGAGTAAAATATTAATATACATTTTAATATGCGTTGCTTTAGCTTTGTCTTTATCGGTGGCAGTCTTATATGCTTCCGGAGACGAGCTTTCATTTGCCCTTAATTCAGATGGTCAAAGTTATTGTGTTAACGGTATGGGCAGCTGCAAAGACAGCGATCTTGTTATTCCTGCAGAATACAACGGCCTTCCTGTCACACGTATAAGTGACAGAGCCTTTGAACAGAAAAACGGAATATATTCTGTTACTTTGCCTTCATCCATAAGCACCATAGGAGACTTTGTGTTTTCTGGATGCAAAAACCTTAAAAATGTGTACTTGAATGAAGGCCTTTCAAGTTTGGGCACAGGTGCATTCTATAACTGTATTAATCTTGAGAGCGTTAGTCTTCCTGAAAGCCTTTCCGTTATAGGGGAATGGGCATTTTGGAATTGTTCATCAATAAGCTCAATCGTAATACCAGGGAATGTAAGTTCTATTGGTATCGGCGCCTTTAACGGCTGCTCACATTTGGCTGATATAAATATTTACAGCAGTTATACAGCTCTTCCTCAATACATATTTGCAGACTGTGTATCGCTTAGAAGCTTTACCATGTCTTCCAATATCTCTTCAGTGGGAGAGTATGCATTTGCTGACTGCTATAATCTAACGGAAATTTTCTTTCAAAACAGCAATGTAAACGTAAACGGCAGGGCCTTTTACGGAGTAAGTGCAAAAGCCCATTATTCATGCAGTGACAGTTCCTGGAGCGGATTTAACTTCAGCGGTTACGGCGGTAACTTAACTTGGGTAAGCCATACGAATATTACCCATTTCGCTGCAACTGCTTCAACGGATACGAGCCAAGGCAATATAGAATATTGGTATTGTAATGACTGCGGCAGATACTATTCCGATGAAGGACTGACACACGAGATTTCACAAGATGATGTACATACTCCGGTTATAGGGGAAGCTATACGCGGAGATGTGGATGGAAACGGTAAAAAGGATGGAGATGATGTTTTAAGAACTCTTTATCATCTTTTCTATCCTAAGGTATATGTAGTAAATCAAGATTTAGATTTTAACGGCGACGGCAAAGAAAACGGAGATGACGTTCTCAGACTTCTTTACAATCTGTTCTATGCAGATGTTTATCCGCTGTCTTAGTTAGGAGAAATATTATGAGGAAGTTATTTAGTTTCACCTTAGTATTGCTGATGGTTCTGCTGAGTTTCAGTACGGCCTTTGCATCATCGAGCCTTTCAGCCTCTGTTTCACAATCTTATGTAAAGCAGGGTGACAGTTTTACTGTTTATGCAGTGCTGTCCACCACAGAGACTGTAGACAATCTCGGCATTTCAGTTGCATATGATACTTCGGTTTTGGTATATGCAGATGCCGATTGGGTCCTTCCCGATGTAGCAGTTAAGAATTTTGACAGCATCTTAAGCTATGGTGTTGCACAGATGAATACTGCAGTAAAACCCAACGGCAATGTTTTCTATATAACATTCAGAGTAAGAAATGATGCTCCTATAACAGAAACTGCAGTTACATTTAATCTTACTGTAGGTTCCGGAGGAGAAACCGTAAGTGCATCTTCAGGCATTTCGATTAACTGCAACCATTCATGGGGAGAATGGCAGGTCGTTTCAGAAGCCACATGCACTGAGATAGGTCAGCTTGAGAGAGTTTGTTCAATTTGCGGCAGCAGGCAGCAAAGCTATGTGGATGCTAAAGGTCATAGCTATAGTGATTGGGAAACAACAAAGGAAGCTACTTGCACAGAAAGCGGAGAACAGGTAAGGACCTGCAGTGTTTGCGGTAGCACTCAAGCAAGAACAGTCGATCCCAAAGGACATGTATTAGATACAAATGCAGCTATCACAAAGGAAGCAAGCTGTACAGAACACGGCGAAGCAACCGGAACATGTACGGTTTGCGGGCAGAGCGTTACAGTGGCAACTCCTTTTGCACCTCACCAGTTCGGAGATTGGTATACCATAGTTCAGCCCACATGTACCGAAAAGGGTGAAAGAGAACACGAGTGCAGTGTCTGCGGTTATATAGAAAGACAGAGATCTCTTCCTCTTGGACATGACTTTTCACAAGGCACTTTAGTAAGAAGTGCAACGATATCTTCAACAGGTATTTTTGAGGCAGTTTGTTCAAGGTGCGGAGCAGAGGGAAGCATTATTTCTCCTTGTTCACAGACGGATGAAGAAACGGGAATATATCTCGAGACAGAAGAGGATGTATTTCCTCAAGGTTCTACTTTAAAAGTTAAGATGATCGATGAAGTAAGACCTGAAGAAAAAGAGGTCAGAACAGGAGTTGCCAAGTATTTCTATGATATCGTTGACTACTTTAAGCTTGTTTACAGAGTACTGACAACTAAGAATTCTTCCGAGGGGAATATTCAAGACTATGGCCTTTCAAAAGTCTCGTCAGCATATAACCTTTATGAAATCAAAGCAGTCAACAACGACGCTGATAAGGTAGAGCAGGACGGAATCTCTTACTAGGAATTTCCTCTGCCTGAAAAATACGCACGGAACATTTCGGTATGCAAGAT
>CAZALQ010000130.1:0-2020 GCA_964485605.1 uncultured Oscillospiraceae bacterium | reverse complement strand
GTTGACATGGAGAATAAGAAAGTAAGCGTCAAAACAGATAAGCTTAATGTATTCGCAGTACTTAATATGGATTCTGCACCTGAAAAAGATAATCTTTCGGCACCTGCAGCAGTGCATTACCTTATAGAATTATTGCTTCTTCTTTTCCTTATTCTCGCTCTGATCATTTCAGGCTCAAGGAAAAAGAAGTTAAAAGCTTTAAAAAATGATAAGTTGAAACAGCAGCTGCAGTTTCTACAGATAGTCTTACAAGAGAAACGGTACTACCCGAAGTAACGGAAGACACTGCAGAAAGAGTAATTACGCCTCACATGTCAAGCCTTAGGGATGAAATCAATGAAGCTTTAAGCCAATCAAGCGGAGAGGCAAAGCCTATTGAACCAAAAGCCGAACCAGAGGCAGTAGCTGAAAAGGCAGTGGAAGCAGAAGAAGTAAAACCAGAGGTTATAAAGCCAGAGGTCGTAAAACCTAGAAAACCTACTCTTGATGAGATTTTCGGTGAAACTAAGAAGTAATTATGGTGTATTTGAGGAGGGTCAAGCAAAAATGCTTGACCCTTTTTTATTTGTATGTTAATATTCGATGGTCATGTTAGAAGAATCTTTGGAAATGAGTGTATTATTCGATTTTTACGGTCCGCTGCTTACGGAAAGACAGCAGACCTTTGTTGATTTGTACTTTAACGAGAATCTATCATTAAATGAAATTGCTGAAGAATTCGGCGTGACAAAGCAGGCCGTTTCAGACGGTATAAAGAAATCGGAAAAAGCTCTTCATAAGTATGAGGAAAAACTCGGTCTTGTTGAAAGATGGAAAAACGAGATCGGAATTCAAAATTTAGGTGTATAAATGGCATTTGAAAGCTTATCTGAAAAACTTAATAACACGTTTAAGAAGCTTCGCGGCAAAGGTGTCCTTACAGAAAAGGATATAGATGAAGCGATGAGAGAAATACGTCTTGCTCTTCTTGAAGCAGACGTTAACTATAAAGTCGTAAAAACATTTGTAGCAGATGTAAAGGAAAAGGCTTTAGGAGAAGAAGTATTGAGAAGCTTAACTCCCGGCCAGCAAGTTATTAAAATCGTCAATGACGAGATGATATCTCTCCTTGGCGGCGTAAGCGGTAAGCTCAGCTACAGCTCTTCCGGATTTACGACGATCATGCTGGTAGGACTCCAGGGTACAGGTAAGACAACAACTGCAGGAAAACTTGCAGCCTATCTTACTAAAGAGGGCAAGAAGCCCATGCTCGCAGCATGCGACGTTCAAAGACCTGCAGCTATCGATCAGCTTGAAATAGTAGGAAGCCAGGTTGGAGTTCCGGTATATACGGACAGAGAATGCAAAGATCCTGCTAAAATCGCTACAGATGCAAAAAAGCAGGCTGAGATCAAGGGATATAACATACTCATCGTCGATACAGCAGGACGTCTTCATGTCGATGAAGATTTGATGGATGAACTTAAAAGGGTCAAGAAGGAACTTAAGCCTTTCCAAATACTGCTCGTTGTCGATGCTATGACAGGTCAGGATGCAGTAACATCCGCACAGGCATTTGATGAAGCCATGGGTGTTGACGGAATAATCATGACTAAGCTTGACGGCGATACAAGAGGCGGTGCTGCTTTATCAGTTAAATCTGTCACGGGAAAACCTATTCTGTTTGCAGGCGAAAAAATAGAAGCTCTTGAGCCATTCTATCCGGACCGTATGGCAAGCAGGATCCTCGGAATGGGTGATATGCTTTCACTCATTGAAAAGGTTTCCGCCTCAGCAGATGAAGAAAAAGCCAAAGAGCTTGAAAAAAGGCTTTCTCAGAATAAATACACCCTCGATGATCTTCTTGATCAGATGAGGCAGTTAAAAAGCATGGGCGGTATCGGTAAATTCCTTGAGATGCTTCCGGGCGCGAAAGCTACAGATGAACAGCTCGATAAATCTGAGATAGAACTTTTAAGAACAGAGGCAATCATCTGTTCAATGACAAAGAAGGAAAGAGAAGATCCTAGAATCCTTGATG
>CAZALQ010000129.1:0-4660 GCA_964485605.1 uncultured Oscillospiraceae bacterium | reverse complement strand
AAATTCTGTCTCAAGCAACCGCTTCCTTCGCTTATCCATGGGAAGCAGCTCCTCTATATCCCCTTGAATTTCACTGATTCCGTACTTTTCGATAAGCTCTTTCTTTAAAGCATATCTGTTGTTTCTTCTTTCCTGAAGTGTAGGAACCTTTTTGCCTTCTAAATTTATTCCGAGTATGAGGTCAAGTATATGCCTTACTTCTTTTCCCTTGGATGCAAAAATATCTCTGCAGTTTGAACAGTAGACGACATAGGGAAGGTCGCTGTCTTTTATGCGTTCCTTAACCTGTTTTTCGACCATATCTCTGTTTACATCATAAATATGATTTCCAAAACTGCAGCACTGACTTTCCTTGCCGTAGTATTTTGGCTCTTCGAGTTCAAGCCCAAGGTTTTTTGCCTGCTGCCTTACCTTAAGCTGCATCTGAGGATATTCTCTTGAGGAGCATGGATCAAATACTGATGCTTGCTCAAAGGGCAGCTCTACCGTCTTTTCAGATCCAAATCCGGGAACATCATAGACCATCATCACTTCCGCTTCATCCAGTGCTTCCTTTAATATCTTGTGGCAGGAAGGACAGGTTGTGACGATTGCAGGTTTTCCGGCCTTTTCCCAATATGCCTTTATCTTTTCATGAGCTTCCTCTTCACCCTTGACATCTCCCGTCCATTTGATCGGTGCACCGCAGCAGCCAAGAAGCAGCGCTGTATCCGGATCAATATTAAGCAAAAGCTCATAGGTCTTGCTTACATATCTTGGGTCAGATGCGCCTGTTTGGCATCCCGGGAAAAACATATACTTGGGATTTTCTTTCGGCGCATAAAAGAGGAATGACTTATCTGATTCTGCATTGGCATAATCTCTGAGCCAATAATCATGATAGGCATGGGGAATAACTCCTTGTTCAAAGAGCTTCTTCTTAGTATCGATGAGGAAAGCCCCAATATCGATCCCCTTCGGGCAAAGTTCCTTGCAAAGTCCGCAATCTGTGCATCCGCTTATCTGCCTTGTCGCCTCTCTTGTATCTACATGCTCAAATAGGTTTAATGTCATTCCTATGGCTCTGTTTAAATCTATTATGTCATTGCCGTAGTCTTTAAGCATGACGCAGGCTTCCATGCACTTTGAACAATCGCAGCCTGTGCAATCGTTTGCCATAGATCTTGCTGAAGCCTTATCGATTTCAAGTTCTGAATCATAAACTTTGATTTCGCCTTCGAAAGCCTTGTCATTTAATGCTTCAAGTTCCTTTAGGTTGCCAGTCTTTAAATACCAATCCAGCTGCTTATATATATTGATTCCGGCCTGGATTCCTGCAACAGGATGAGCCGCTTTTTCAGGCTCATAAACATTGTCTCCGGCAACGCCGCAATCGGACATCTTTATAACGCAATCAAAGTCTGAAGGATTAAATGAAGAAAGATCGGCATTCGTTTTCATCTCGCATGGAGAGTATTTAAACTGCCTTAAAATGCCGTGGTTTAATACCTCTTCCCCAAGGATGTTTGTAACCTCAGGACAAAGGACGCTGCCTTCTTCAAACAGAGTCACTGCATAACCTGCCTGCCCGAATTTAAGCGCAGCGGACATTCCCGTAAGATTTGAACCGATTACTGCAATCTTTTTGCTCTCTATGATCCCGCCGTAGTTTACGGGGTCCTTTTCTGCAAATGTGTCAGAAAGGAATTTTTCAAGAGCGCGAATATTAATGCCCTTTCCGTCTAAAGTATCCTCACACTTTTTGTGACAGGGGGCAGGACAAAGCCTGCATACAACTTCAGGGAAGAGGACTGCATCTCTAAATATATTGAAAGCCCCTATAAAACTCCCCTTTTTCATCTTTGCCATCATATCTCTGACATTGAGTCCGAAGGGACAGTCTTCATTACAGGGCGTTATCTTCGATCCGTGAATACATTCAGTTAACGGTGTAATTTCTCTTTGCTTTTTCATATCTTCTAAAAAAGCCTGCCGCCTGATGGGCGGCAGGCATCAAAACTCATGCCTTTTAGGCCTTTATTTTATTAGGAGTAGTCCTCCATCACTGTATTCTTGTCAGAATCAGCAGCCGGCTTTAAACCACGCTCTACGAGGAACTTATCGAGGTTCTCTTCGAGTTCTTCGATCTTCTCGTCGAGGTCATAGTTTCTGAAGTAAGGTGCAGGCATCGGAACTTCTTCACCCTTTGCAAGGTGTGCAAGTCCGTCGAGAACCTTTTCAGGAAGTGCAGGCTGTTCGTAAATTCTTACGCCGGTAGCATTGTAGATACCGTTGAGAATTGCGAAGTTCTGTCCTGCGAAGAATACTTCGGACATACCGTTGGAACCGAATGGTGTTCCGGGACGTGGATAATCTTCAAGGAAGTGTACTTCGAAGTCATCAGGTACGTTTGCAGCACTTGTAAGTCCGCATCCGTTGATGTTTCCGTACTTCTTATCTTCAAGATAATCTTCTGTAAGTGCATATCCGATGTTCTGTACGATACCACCGTATGCCTGTCCTTCTGCTCCGAGGTAGTTTCCGATTACACCGCAGTCAGACCAGGATCTGTATCCGAGGACCTGTGTCTTTCCTGTCTTTGTATCAACTGCAACATGTGCTACGTTGAATGCAAAACCAGGTGTCGGCTCCTGCTGTCCCTGAGAGGAGAACTTGTCTCTGAAGAATGCTGTCTTCTGAGGATCCTGAATCTGATATGTTGCCTGATAGCATGTATCGATATCTTCAGCAACCATTTCTTCATATGTTCTGAGTGTTCCGTCTTCCTTCTTCATTGCAGCGATGAGGAGCTTTGCAGCTTCATTGATAGCACCGCAGTTCATAACGAAGGATCTGGACTGTGCAGAAATACCGGAGTCCGGGCTGTTCTTGGAGTCATTGATATCAATGTGGATTCTTTCAGGCGGAATGTTGTATTCCTTGAAAGTTTCGAGCATTGTGATCATGTTGCAGATATCTCCGCCCTGTCCCATTTCATGATATGTGTTGTGTACGTAGAAGCAGTTATCCTTTCTGATTTCTACAGATGCGGATGCCTTATCCCATGTTCCCATTGTCGGGAAGAATGTTGCCATGGAGATACCTACGCCGTGCTTTACTGTGTCTGTATCAAGATTGTGTACAGTTGCCTTGAGTTCATCATAGTATGGCTTTGCTGCCATCATGATCTTCTCCATCATGTGAGCATTGAGGTAAACACCGCCAACAGGTGATGTCTGGTCTCCTCTCATGATGTTTCTAAGTCTGAATTCGAACGGATCGATTCCTGCCTTCTCAGCAAGCATATCCATGAGCTGCTCAGTGAATGTGTTGGTCTGCGGCATACCGAAACCTCTCCATGCTGTGCAGTGGTTGTTGTTGGAAGAATACATCTGGAAGAATCCACGAATGTTTGGTACATAGTATGGAGTTCCGACTCTGTTGTAGTTTCCGTTATCGGAGAATTCTACGTATGCGCCGTGGTCTCCGGCTACGCTGTACTTAAGTCCGTTGATGTGGCCTTCTGCGTCGCAGGACATCTGTGCGTTGATTGTTGCAGATGTTCTCTTTCCTGCATAGTGGCTGTGCTCTTCCCAGGACATTACGAGGGATACAGGAGCATCAACTGCTCTTGCAGCGATAGCTACCATAGCCTGGTCTGTGTAGTCGCAGGACCATCCGAAGGATGCGCCTACTGCTCCGTGCTGGAGTACTCTTACCTTATCATCAGGAAGACCGATTGTCTTTCCGAGGAGTGCATGGTTTCCGTAAATGGACTGAGACTTGCACTGAATTGCGAGGTTTCCGTCTTCATCTTCATATGCGATAAGTGCATCGCCTTCGATTGAAAGATGCGGCTCATGCTGTACATAGAAGTGACCTTCTACGCTGTACGGAGCTTCTGCAATGATATCTGTCGGGTTTTCGCCCTTGATTGTACCGAGTTCAGTATAAACATTGGGGAATCCGTTGACAGAAGGTGCATCAGGTCTTAATGCTGCTGTAGGAGCTGTAAGTTCAGGAAGCTGTTCAAAGTCCATTGTGACTTTCTTTGCTGCTTCTCTTGCATGCTCTCTTGTATCAGCAACTACCAGTGCGATAACATCGCCGTATCTCTTGATCTTCTTGTCGCAGAGGATCTCTCTTGTAGGAGCGGATACTACGCTGCTGGCGGAGAACTGGTCGATCATGTTTGTTCCGCCCAGTTCGTTTCTTACTGTGTCACCGGTGATAACTTTTACAACGCCCGGCATCTTCTCTGCTTCTTCTGTGTGAATTGCAAGGATGTTTGCGTGTCTTGTTACTCTTGGCTGTACTACTGCTGCGTGAAGGAGTCCGGGAGGCATCTTAAGGCTTGCATCTTCGCCGTAATCAAGTGTTCCTGTGACCTTTCCAAGTCCTGACGGTCTTGGCATTCTGGAGTTGTAGTATCTGCCGTTGTTTTCTTTCTCAACATCGAAGTCGAGTGTTGATTCATCAGCTTCGCCGCGCATTACGGGTGCTGCTGCCATTACTGCGTCTACTATCTGCTTGTAGCCTGTGCAGCGGCAATAGTTCTTGTGGTCATGGAACCACATACGAACCTCTTCTCTTGTCGGGTCGGGGTTCTCTGCAAGAAGGCCATATGCTGATACGATGAATCCCGGGGTGCATATTCCGCACTGGAGTCCGCCGTACTTGA
>CAZALQ010000128.1:0-4751 GCA_964485605.1 uncultured Oscillospiraceae bacterium | reverse complement strand
ACTCGGCGCGCTGCTGGCGCATTTCGAGAACAAAGTCATGTTCCAGGGATTTGTCTGGAACATCAACAGTTTCGACCAGGAAGGCGTGCAGCTGGGCAAGGTACTGGCTCAGCGCGTATTGGCGCACAATACCGACGGGGCGCTTAAAGCCTACAGCGATCTCCTGAATATCTAAAGATCTGCCGTCAGCCGGACGACCGGCTGACGGTTTTTTGTTTTGGAGGATACGGGTTCTGATCCTGAAACACGGTAAAATTGAGAATCGTTCCCAATTTTAACATGAAGGTAATATATGTCAAGCATAATTTCATAAAACTCTCTGCATTTTTAAATATTTCCCAAGATATGTAACGAAACGCATATATTATGTCTAAAAAAATAGAAAAAACTGCGTTAGCGATGCACAACCATGTAGGAGAGCATCTCCTTACACCGGAATTTGAAGATGGCAACGGCCCCGCGACAGCCTTCACAATAAAGGAAGCAGAGGACGAGGATAAGCCCTCAGATGAAAAAAAATTGCAAAAATGGACTCTCAAAATACTGAGAGTCCATTTTATATATTTTATTTGGTTTTCTTTCAGCAAGGCGTCACGCCGTTATTTCGAATTAAGGTATTTATCGAGCTGCTCATCAACAATTCCCTTGCGCTTGACTACCGGGTGTTCATAAAGACGTCCGCGGGCCATGACTGTCTTTACATCCCTTAAAGCCTCAAGATCTTCAAGAGGATTCTTTTCTACCATGATAAGGTCTGCACATTTTCCTTCTTCCAAGGATCCTGTTATATGACCGATCCCTGCAAGGTTTGCGTTATTGAGTGTTGCCGTGTAGATGGCAAAGGCATTGGATACTCCGGTATAGTTTTGGAAATATACAAGTTCGCGCCAGAAATCATACTGAGTGATCCATGGGCATCCTACATCATTGCCAAGGGCAACGGGAATTCCGTTCTCAAGGGCTGCCTTTGCACATTCCTTGATGCCTTCAAATACTACATTGCCGTTGAACTGCTCTACCTCTGAAGCATTGGAGACCTCCCTTGGGAAGAGTGCATACGGAAGGGCCGGGGATAAGGTGGTGGTAAGGAATGCATTCTTTTCCTTAAACAGATTTATCATTTCTTCCGTAGGTGCTGCTCCGTGCTCAATGGAATCTACTCCGTTTTTGAGAGCTTCAATAACTCCTTCAGTAGACTCTGTGTGAGCAGCTGTCTTGTAGCCGAGCCTGTGGGCTTCATCACAGATAGCTTTTATCATCTCAGGAGGCATCTTCATCTCTCCCGGTACGCCCTTTTCCTTTGCGTCCAAAACGCCGCCTGTTATCATGAGCTTTACAAGGTCGACTTTTTGCCTGTCTGCCTTTCTTACAAGCTCTACAGCCTCATCTATAGATGTAGCAGCAATGGCAACAGATCCTGCCATGTGACCGCCGGGAACTGAGATCCCCTCGTTTGAAGCAAGAATTCTCGGGCCGTCCTTTTTGCCTTCAGCAACTGCATCTCTAAGCTTTGAGTCAAGATCCCTAAGGCCTCCGACTGTGCGTATGGTCGTAACACCGCTCATAAGTTCGATCTTTGCATATGCACTGACCATTGCCTCTGCTATCTTAGCGCTTATGCGGTTGGAGAATAAAAAGTTTACAAGCTTTGCATTGTCTCTTTGCTTTTTCTGAGGTTTGCCGTTACCTGCAAGATGTACATGCATATTGATAAGACCGGGAAGAATGTACTTTCCCTTTGCATCTATCACTGTATATCCTGAAGGAATTTCAGCAGCTTTATCTGCAATTTTTTCGATCTTTTCTCCGTCTATGAATATATCCTTATCATAGACAGACTCCATATCCTTTGTTCCGTCAAGTATGATGCCGTTTTTTATAACATATTTCATTTGATATCTCCTCATTTTCATTCAACGCTGAAATGAAAGTCACCATTAGTATCCTAGGAATTTTTTCAGGTCCTCATCGGGAAGAAGATCCTCTTTTCCAAGGCCGAAGGAGTAGTCCGGAACGATCTTAAGATATCTATCCAGGAATTCCTCATAAGTCTTTGCTTCGAAGCAGTAAGGCGTAATGAAAAACTCCCTGCTGCCTCCGGTGACACGGTCACCTGCTGTTACGCTCACCTTGTAGTCCCCTGACTCAAGCCTATAGAAAACGTATCTTTCAAGATTCCAGCCTCTTAGGTCGATGTGTCCGAAGGAAGGTTCATAGCTTGCCACGGGTTCATTCTCAAAAAGAGCTGCGCTCTGATAATCATACTCTACGCATTCTATAAAGCGTTCGGTACTTTCGACGTCGAAAACAGAATATTTCCTTTCGCCGCGGTACCTCCTAACGAATTCCAGATCTCCGTTGACCCTTTGTATATCATATTGCCAGGTCTTGGCCAGCATCTTTTTATCGAGCCATCGGTAATCCTTTTTCACATTATCAAAAGCGATTTCCAGATATTTATTTATATCTGTACCTAATTTGAATTTCTCTTCCGGATTTGAGCATTTGACCGTATCGCGTGTATATTTGCAAAGGAAGTCGATGAACTCATCTGCACCGGAGCCTTCTGTCCAGGGCGTCACAATGTCCGAATCGTCATAATAGTTTTTGCTTATCTGTCCGAAGACATATTTGCCGTGAAGAGGCGCGATTTCCCATACAGGGGTACATTTTTTCATCATAGTCAAAGTAGCCCATGGGAACTCCTTTTGCAGCTTCCCAAGAGCCCTTTCGTAATATACATTGATATCAGTCCCGTATTTAAAAAGCTCAGAATCTATACTGGGGTTCTTGTTCTGCTTCTTTTCAAGCTTTTTCTCCTCTTCCCTTTCAAGCTCCATGACGAAGATTTCATCGCTGCTGAGCGCTGTCCATGCCCATACCTCATCCTGGCTGTAGCTGGCCAGTGCCGGTGCATAGATAAATAGGCCTCCGGCCTTTCTCCTCAGCTTATCCCATCTTCCTGCTGCCAAAGTTCCGTCCTTCATTATTAAAAGACAGTACTGCTCATTTTTCGGTTTCTTTTTGTCTTCAAAGGATTTGAATTTTTCAAACTGAATATTGCTTAGGCCATCTTCTTCCGGTCCGAGATTAATCCAGTTTATCTCTTCGTCTTCAAGGCTTTCGGTCAGATCATAGCGCTCCAAAGAGTGCCATCTTTCCACTTCTTTTGCTTCTATGACGTCTGCGGTCCCGCGAATAAATTTTCCGGATAACGCATTTTTGCCTTCCGATGGATTCCAGCTTCCTGCCGTGTAGTCTCCGTTCTTCAGCTCAAGCAGGCAGAATTCCCCGTATTGGGGCATATCTTTGTCCGAAATATGGTGAAATTCATTAAATGACAGTGTGAGATTTTTATAGTCAACCTTAAACATATCTTTTTCTAAAAAATCATCTTTGGGAATCTTCATTGGAATAGGCCAGCTCATTGGCATAGAGCTGCTCTGCTACAGTAATCATATTTCTTATGGATGATTATACCATGATAGATAACGACAAAAAACCCACGAGTTTTACTAGTCAGTATTTTGAGAGTATAATATCCATACGGCAGTTTGCTGCCATACAGAATTGGATTTCAGAGGAGCGAAAATGAAAGATATACTTACTGCAGATTTTATGGTGGAGATGATAAGAACCACTACAAATATGTATGACCACGGCTGGGATGAAAGAAACGGCGGAAACATAAGCCTCCTTCTTTCCGAAGAGGAGCTTAAGCCCTATCTTGACCTAAAAAATGTCATTAGGACAATTGAGACAGGGTTTGAAGCACCGGAGCTAGAGGGAAAGTATTTCCTTGTTACAGGTACCGGGAAATATTTTAAGAACGTTCAATATGCTCCCGATGTAAATCTTGGGATAATTAGGATTGCAGACCTTGGCAGAAAGGCTGAGCTTCTTTGGGGCTTTACGGACGGCGGACGCTTTACCTCCGAATTACCGGCTCATATGATGAGCCATGTGGCAAGGCTTTCTGTAGATCCATCAAACAGAGTCATCATGCATTGCCACCCCAACAATCTCCTTGCAATGACCTATGTTCATACTCTTGATGAGAGAGAATTCACCAGAACACTATGGCAGATGTGCACAGAATGTATCGCTGTATTTTCTGATGGCGTAGGAGTACTTCCGTGGATGCTCTGCGGTACCAACGAAATAGGCATGGCCACAGCCGAAAAGATGAAAGATCAGCGTCTTGTAGTATGGGCACAGCACGGACTCTACGGGGCAGGAGCAGATCTAGACGAAGCCTTTGGCCTAATAGAAACTGCCGAAAAAGCTGCTGAAATTTACATGAAAATAGCTCACCTGCCTAGGCTTAATACCATAACAGATGAGCAGCTTAAAACTATTGCCGACTATTTCGGGCATAAAATAAGGGATGGATATCTGAACCTATAACTATATTTTGCAAAAAAGTACACCGAGAAATGGTGTAATTTTTGGTGTACGATTCTAAGATCCATTTCCATCTTGCAAATATCAGATATGATGCTATAATTGTACTAGAAGGAGCTACCAGTAAGTGGTTAGCCCATCATTTGATTAAGTAACCTCCAGGGCACAATTAGGTGGTTACTTTTTTTGTTTGCTGCCGATGGTATATCCCAGACCGAAGTAAGATTATAATGCTTTTTATATATTATTATCCACGGTCTTCTTTAGTTCGTTAATTTCTTCCCTCAGAATGCGGATCTCTTCCTTCATCCCAAGAATCTCTTTCTGCAGATCGTTTTTTTCCGCAC
>CAZALQ010000127.1:0-4752 GCA_964485605.1 uncultured Oscillospiraceae bacterium | reverse complement strand
CCTCCCTACAAGTACAAGGGTATTATCAGAGGAAAATTCAGCGCTGAATTAACGGCGATCCTTGATGAAGAAGATGTGGAAAAACTGTCTGCAGAAGAAATAATGGAATGCCTCTCTGAATCTATGAAATATAACGAAAGTGAGTATTTAAGAGGCTCCGGTAATAAATACGGATCAAAATCAAAACCCTACATGCATGGCGTAAGCAATCTTTTCTACCGCTGTCCTGTATGCGGAAAGCTGTATACCGTATCCCAGGATGATAGGCATTTATTCTGCAAAGAATGCGGCATGAAGGCAGAAATCTCAAGAGAAATGTTCTTTACTTCAGAAGATACAAAGGTTCCTGATAATATCGCAGCGTGGAATGAGACGCAGATATACTTTGAACATGAATTTTGGAAAGACAGCGATGCAAAGATCTCAGCTAAAACAAAAAAATCCCTGATGGTTTTAGGACAGGATGAAGATTTCGCCTTTTCTGATTTAGATGGCATGTTAAGTTTAGATGCTCTAGGGTTACACTATAAAGACAGCGAAGAAACCATCAATGTGCCCATCGATGCACTTCCCGGATTTTCAGCAGATTATGAATTCGGATTTATAGTCTATTACAAAGATGAAACCATATATCGTTTTTACCTTGAAGATGTGCGAATGTGCGCAAGGTTTATCAATTCACTTATGGTTTTAAAAAATCTTAAATAAGGAAATAGCTGCCCCATAAGGCAACTATTTTTTTATGCCGGAAAGTACCATTTTTGAAGCCAGCTCAATACCCTTTTCATTTAAGTGTATTTTATCCGCATAGACATATTCCTTGTTTTCAAAGATTTCTGACAGATCTATTTCCCCTACATCCCCTGCATCGAATGCCTCATTATCATCCGCGAAAACTATTGTAATGTGCCTGTCCCCAATGATGCCCCTTATATTTTCAAATTCTTCCCTGCTGCACTCAAATCCTTTATCAAAGAACAGTACTACATTCCTTGCAAGCAGATCATTGCTTAAATCCTCGCGCAGGGCCTTTAAAAAGGCATCTGCAGAGCTTTCTTCAAATATATTAAATCTTGCATCTTCAAAGCTTCCCGAAACAGCATCGTTTATCGACAGAAGAAGATCGCTCCCGTAAAAACTGTATTTTTCATTCTCTAAAGCATCATATTCATTTAAAACAACTTGTCTTTCTTTTTCAAATTTTTCTCTGAACACGGAGTGTACAGCATCATAAATATATGATGCATACGCAGTCGCTCCTTCGGCAGTCACATGTATACCGTCCGACACAAACCAGCTTCCATGTCCTGCAGACAGAATCTCCCAGTCAATGAGGTGGGCATTCTCATTGACAGAACATACATATCTTATTCCGTCATTGCAATATACACTGGGGCTTTTATCATTGGTAACAGTTACCCAGAAAATTTCAAGATCGTTATCATTTGCAAATGCTGTTATTTCGCTCAGCTGCTGATCCCAAAGTCCCCCATTGGCACCTATATGAACTACTACAGCTTTATCAAGTATGCCGTAGGCCTTAAGGCTTGCCATAATATCTCTTACATAAAGACCGGGTCTTGATACTACCGCATCACAATAAAAATTTGGAAACACGGAATAAAGCCATGGGCTTGCACCGAGCATTGCTGAATCGCCTATTCCGCAAACCCTTATCTGATCGGCTGCCCTATCGGCAAAATCTTCATCAGCATATTCCGATAAAAGTACATCCCACTTTTCCTTTTCTTCGCTGAGCTTTGCAATATATTCCTTCTGCTTTTCTGAAAGTCTCGTCTCTTCTTCCTCAAGTTCTGCTTTAAGCTGAGCCATTTCTACTGTATGGTCGGGTTCTGTCAAATATATTCCCATGCCAAAAGCGGAAGTAAATCCTAGCATCATACAGAGTAAAAATATAAAGAGATTTGTTTTTCTTCCCTTACCCAAAAGTATATGGAGCAATAATGAGATCCCGAAAATCAGCAGGACTGTATAGAGGATGTTTATACCTTCCATTTCACCATAGAAATACTCTGTGAGCAGAATATATATTACGGGGAAATGAACAAGATAAATTTCATATGTCATCCCTGCAATATATTTAATGCCTTTAAAAACAATATTGTCTCCGGTTTCTATTTTAAAGGAGGCGCCAAGAGCCAAGGATGCAGCAAGAGAAAACAATATCATCAGCTCCGGCATCTTTTCGCTGCTTCCGTCGAAACAGAGCATCGAAGCTATGATAAGCGTCGTCATGATCCAGAAAACAGACTGATTAAGCCAAGATTTTGATGGCTTTGCATCTTTCACCATCAAATATGCAGTTATGCCGAATAGCAGGGAGTAAAGCCTCTCAAGGCTTCCGTAATATCCAAGTACGATTCCATTTTCATAAAATGAAATATATGAATAAATAATAGCTGCAGCTAAGGTAATCACTGAGATTGATGTCCAATCTGCTTTGATCCGCTTAGATGCTTTCTTTAAGAGCACATATACCAGAGGGAAAACAATTTCAAACTGAAGAACAATAGAAATATACCAAAGATGGGTAAACGGAGTCTCTTCTGCTCTTGCAAAGTAATCCGTCCCATTCATTATTCTGAAATAGTTGTTATACCCGGCAAGTACTGATGTTGTTTCCGGCTTCAAGCTAACCCAGGCAAAATCATAGGCATACCATGCGATTATCACGCAAAAAACCACGCACAAAAGAGGAATGTAAAGCCTTAGAAATCTGCCTTTATAATAGCCAATTAAACTAAAATCTTCTCTGTCTAAAGAACGGCATGTAAAGAATCCAGTAAGAACAAAGAATCCGCAAACAGCAAGATATCCGCCCTTAAGATGGCCTAAATGATAAAATAAAACTCCCAGGCATAGTATTATCCTGAGAATGTCTGCATATCCGTAATACTGTTTTTGATCCTCAACGATTTTCATACCCGTCTATTATACAATATTCCAATCATGGTCTGATACAATATTTAAGTAATTCCGTTGACATATAATTGCCATATATTGTAAAATGGTTTCAGGCGGGACGGAGGATAATTATCAGAAGACCTGCTTTTTTATTGCTGTTTTTCTCAATAGCCCTGGCTCTTTTAAGGACCTGTATTTTTCATGAAACAAACAGCGCCCTTATTTTTCATGAGGGAAAAAATGAAACTGTTGAAGGCATAGTAAGCAGTGTAAAGATCAAGGATTACTACACAGCATTCACTGTAAGGGTTGGAAAAGAAAAGGTTTTAGTAAGGGTTACGGGACTTAGCGAAGATGACAGGATCAAAGCCTATGATTTCGTCGGAAGAAAAGTGAGAGTAACAGGCCTTTTCTCCATCCCTGACGGAAGAAGGAACCCGGGATGTTTTGATTACAGGACTTATCTTAAAGCAAGAGGCATCTATACAATTTGCGAAACCAATAGATATAAGATACGAGGTCTGGAAATAAAGAGGCCCCTGCTCCACGTAATCAATATGGCAAGGGCTTCTTACTATGAAAAAATCAAGCCGTATCTTGACGGTGCCTCCTTTGGCATGTCAAACGGTATTCTTTTCGGAGAAACATCATACATAGACGAGGATATTTATGACAGCTTTAAGCAAAACGGTATCGCTCACATTCTTGCCGTGTCCGGTCTTCATGTAAGCATGACCTATGAGCTTATATCACGAATATTTAAAAGAAAAAGCAAGCTTATCGATCTTTTCAGCATATCACTTGTGTGCATATATGCAGCTCTTGCAAACTTCTCTATTTCTGTCTTAAGAGCGTCCGTAATGATAATACTTAAAATTGCGGCACCTAATTTTGATAAAAGATATGACAGTCTCTCTGCCATTTCTTTTGTTGCATCTGTCATGCTTTTCCTAAGGCCGTATCTTTTGTATGACAGTTCAATGCAGCTAAGCTTTGCAGCAGCATATACCATGTCCCTTCTCATGCCGTATGCCATTGCAAAAGCAGCTCGCCTTTCAGATAAACTAAAAAGCAACATCCCTTACGCACTTGGGAATGCAGCGCTTCCGGGACTATCTGCATGGTTTGGAACAATGCCCCTTTGCGCATATCACTTCATGACCATTTCTCTTGCAGGCATCATAATCAATCCCTTTGCTATCGCTCTTGCAGGAATGATACTTCCCATAGGTATCATAGCCTTCATATCTTCATTGATACTTCCGTCCGGTCTATCTTCATATGCTGTATACCTTGCATCTGAACTACTTAAGATCCTTTGCAAAGGACTTAATATACTTAACTCCTTTGGGACAATAATATCTTCTGATAATTCTGTTCCTTCTCCGCCTCCAGGAATGCTGATACTCTTTTATGCCCTATTCCTGTTTATGTTATCTGAGACCAGGATAATTCTTTTAAGAAAAAAGGAATACAAAAAGGAACTTCTTTTTGCTGTATCTATTGTTTCCCTGTGCTGTATCCTTCCCTTTTCATTAAAATTTACAAACAGCATATTTCCATGGGAATACGGTGTGGCGAAAATAAGCTTTATAGATGTGGGACAAGGTGATTGCATCCATATCCATTACGGCGGAAAGGATATTCTCCTTGACGGAGGAGGAAACTTCTTTACCAATGTAGGCGAAAAGACATTAAAACCCTACCTTCTCAAAAACGGTATAAGGGATATCGATCTGGCTATAATAAGCCATGAAGACATGGATCACTGCAAAGGTATTTATGAGCTGAATGAAATATTTGAAATAAAAGAAATACTAAGCAATA